>CAJLUG010000021.1 GCA_905209745.1 uncultured Mycoplasma sp. | reverse complement strand
AGTATAAAAGGTAATCTTAACTTATTGGTTACATATACTTGGTTAGAGTTAGTAAGTTACTACCCTCATAGTCATAATTATAAAAAAAAATATTATAAACATGAAACTATCTAAAATACAGTGGGTATTAGTATCCTACTTTTTGGTAAACTTTATAATTATCGCTTTCCTTTGGAAATATATACCAATATGGGAATCAGTATTATTAGCTATATGGGTAATATTATCCGTAGTAGCAGGATATATATCTGCATACCTTAGATATAATACCAAAAATTAAAAATTGTACACTAGATGGCTAAAAAATCTACACTTATAAGATTGCCCAACCCTAAAAATTTAAACCCTCAAATATTATTAGATGGTGAATGGATAAGGGCATTGGATTTTGTAGATAGGTTTGGGCCATCAGTATTAGAGGGATACTATATTGGTACTAAGAAATTTTCCAATATAGTTCTTAGGATAGTAAAAAGAGCCATAAGAACTGGTAACCCACCAGGTAATACCCATTGGGAACCATTATCAGAATATACTAAAAAAAGATACGGTGACCACAATATTTACTACTTAACTGGTAGTTATTATAAATCCATCGGGTATTATAGATATAAAAATTCAACTATAGTTGGTTTGCCTTTAAATTCCAAAGCTAGAAGTTCTTCGGGTGGTATATCACTAAGTATATTAGCTAGAATACTGGAGTATGGTACTGGAGGTATGGGAGGTGGTAAACAAGGTGGTACTATACCTCCAAGACCTTTATGGAACCCGACTTTTAAAGAAGCTGGGGGATTAACTAGGCTTAATAAAGAAATACTAACAGGTATAAGGCAAACCCTATATAAAAACTTTAAAATAAGGCCAAATCAAGTAAAATGGTAAATTCTCAGGAAATAATAGAGAGGTCTATTTATTCAGCTTTACTGAATACTTCAGTAGCTCTCGGGTATTCTATTAATCCCGAGGATTACCTACCAATCAGTGAGGCTAATTCAAAAAAATATAATGAGGCTAAAAAGGCCTTGAAAAAATTCATAGGTATTTTTGGTACTGGTAATAACCAATCCAAAGATATGAAAATAACCCCAAGAATTGTAGTAAATGCGAGAGGGTTTTACCCCGGTAATATAGGTTTACCAAAAGAATTAATAGGTAAAGAAGAGGGGATAGGTTACACTGCAACTGAGGTACCATATAGTACAATAGACCAATATATAGATATACATTTGGTAGCTGGTACTCAGGAAGATTTAAGATTATTACACCAAATAACTTTTTATAGCATACCACAAAGAGGTTATATAAAACCGTATAACCAAGAAGAATTTTTATTTAGTGGTAATATATTCTTAGAGTTAGTGAATTTCTTTGATATACCAAATACAGAGGTAGGAATCATGGAAAAGATATACCAATTTGTAATTGAAGATACTTTGGTATATGAAGATACTAAACCATTGGATTTGGTACCAATAAAGGATATATCGGTACTAGTAGAAGCCTATGATGAATCTTTTAATAATTCATTCAATATACAATCTTAATAAAAACTTTAATACATAAAATTATGCCTAACACACCTCAGGTTAATTTTAATTTTTATAACAATAATGTACAGAATAGTACACCATTGTTAGGGGTATCATATGTATTGGCAAGAACTACCAAAGGCCCATTCAATGACCCTAGTCAGCTTATAAGGAGTTATTCTCAATTTCAAAGAATATTTGGGAATGAGATAGTACCAGATGGTTCAGTATCTAATATTAAGAAGGCATTAGAACTTGGCTCTATACTTAGGGTAAGTAGGGTTGCTGGTGCAGGTAATACTACTTATGGAGAAGCTAAACCAGGAACTAATGTGAAAGCCAGTACTACCAGTATAAAATCAGCTGAATGGGAAGGCAGTGGTGGAAAACCTGGTGATGATACTGCTAAAATGTATTATTATTTTAATACTAACAATCAAGTATCACTCAAGTTTACTTGTAATTTTAGTCAGAGTACTCCAGAAGGTAAATTGGGTGATGAACCCATTACATTTGAATATTTGGGTAATATAAATGGACAAAATACTTGGGTAACCAAATATTCAAATCAAACTTATAAGGCATCTACTACAGTAGTAATCCAAGATTTTAGATACGGTGGTCTTACTTTAACTGATAATATAGAGTCTACTGTTACATCAGTGGGTAATAGTGAACCTTCTACATTATCCATAAAACTCACTAACCCAAAGACCTCTAATGAAAGCATAACTGTAAACCTTAATATTAAAACCAAGGAAATGGGTAGTAAGGTTACGGATGCTAATGGTAGTTCATATAGTAATTTTTACATATATACTACTAATTCAACTGGCCCTACTAATAAGATATATTTTAACCAAACAATAGGATTTGATGGTAATGGTAATGCCCCAGCAGAGGACATGTTGGACAGCACCATGATATTTTCATATTCAAATGGGAATAACCCATTCATAGAAGCCAATGTATTTCAATCCTATATTGATAATGCCCCTAATATACAATTTGTACTAGATTCAGTTGAATCTGAGGGTACTAATATGGAAGAGGTAAAGGCTACCATAAAAGATATGAATAATGTTATAGGCTTGATTAGAACTTATTCAAATTGGGTGCCCACTATTACTCTTGATGATTTTGATTTATCTGAAAAATATGCTAATACCTATTTGTTAGTAGGTATAGGTAGTAACGGTGGTGATGCTAGCAATGATACTTGGTACCAAGCTTATAAAGCTACTGAAGCATATAATGATGGGTACCAGTTAATATGCTCTCACCTTTGCCAATATGGGGAAGATATAAATCCAATAAATATATACCAGAAAATAGCTAATGAAGTAGCTAATAAGTTTGAGCTGGTACTATATGTAGAAGTGCCCAAATATAATGAATCTGGAGATATTCGTACTGTAAGTGAGGTAACCAATTGGTTAAAAACCAATGAGCCCATCATAGGGAATTCAAAATCAGTAGCCTATTATGCTGGTGGCATAAAATATTACGATGAATATGGTTCTCTTCAGAATTGTGATGTATTAGGTTCTGTAATTGGTCTTGGTGATACTTCAGCTTCAGATTACGGTCCTTGGTATTCATTTTCTGGGATGAATAGAGGTGTTATTACACAAGCACAGGGTCCAGTAATGGAAAATCTTGGTGGGCCTGGTAAAGTAGAAGAACTTCAGCAACTTGCTGATTGGTACTGTAACTTGTTCGTAATAAAGGATACTAGGGCAAGTGGTAAACAAACCATGTTATGGCATGGGTTTACTTCAAATCCAAAAAATGATTCCGAGAAATTCCTTTCTATAGTAAGACTAAATCTTTATATAAAGAAAAGTTTAAGACCTATTCTAGAAAGTTATTTAGAGGAGCCTAATACTTGGAGTACATGGAAATCCATGTACTATGAAGGTAAAGAAGTAATGGATGATTTGGTAAATAGACAAGCTATGAGTGAGTATACTTGGATAGGAGACCAGGATGCCACTTCTTATGATGACCTTCAAGTAAATAATGAAGCCGATGTAAGACAAGGTAAATATCATTTGGTAATCAAATATAAAGATATTGTACCTTTGCAAGAAATTACAGTAGATGTAGTAATTGATGCTGCTAATAACAGTGTGAATATTACTTCTTCTAGTTCAGAATTTTAAAAATTAAATATAATCATGGCAAGAGGAACACAAATAACTGTTGGTGCTGTGGTAAAAAACCCAAGAAAGCAATTCCTTTGGAGTATAAATTTTGCTAAACACCCAGTAACACCTATGTTATTCCAATCAGTTACTTTACCGGAAGTATCAGTGGAACAAGTAGAACATAGTGATTTGAATTTTCAGGTTAAAACTGGTGGTAGAGTTACAATAGGTAATCTTACTGCTACTAAATTGGAAAGTACAAGTGGTTCTGATACTTTACTTTGGGATTGGATGAATTCAGTTCAAAGTATGGTATTAAAAGGTGGTTTAGTACCAACAGATTATAAAGATATTTGTATAGTAAATGAGTTAGCCGAAGATGGTGTATCAGTTCTTAATACTTGGATTTGTACAGGAGTTTGGCCATGCCGAATAAATGGACAAGAAATGTCAAGAGGAAGTTCTGATAATACTATAGAACAAGTAGACTTCTCAGTAGACTTGATAGAAAAATTATAAATAATTCTCTAACTATCGATTGGGAGGCTCATGTATTTGGGTCTCCCAATTGTTTTTTTAATAACCAACTCAACACAAAAAAATTATGGAAACAGAAAACATTTTAGGTCAAAGTATGACCTTTACAGCTCCTTCGGGTTATCAATATACCATAAGAGAGCAAAATGGTAATGATGATGATGTAATATCAAACCCAGCTGATGCGGCAAATCTAATGAACTTTTCAAAGTTTATTGCTGGTATAGTTATAGATACTAATTATACTACCAATAGAAAATTAACTCTAGAACAAGCCCATAATATGCCGGCATTGGATAGATATGCTATCTTAATCAATTCAAGGATATTTTCAATTGGTGAAGAATTGGAATTTACTTGGGATTGGGGAAAAGATAAAGGTGGAGTAATTACTTATGTACAAAATCTAAATGAGTTCTTATTTGAATATTCTGAACTCCCCACTCCTGAGGATATTGAGGCTAAACCTTATGCTATACCATATTACCCGAATGGAGGTAAATTTACAGATATAGAAATAAACCTTACTTCAGGTAAACTAGTGAAATTTGACCTTATTACGGCAAAGGGTGAATCTTTTATCATTAACCTCCCAGTAGAGGCCCGTACTAAAAATAAGGAATTAGAAGCTCGTAATTTACAGTTGCAAGTAAATGGCAAATGGGAAAAAGTATCTTCTTTTCATGTATTTACAGTTAAAGACATGAGAGAAATAAGAAGTGCAGTAAATGAGGCCGACCCATTGTTTGATGGTACCATGGTTATAAATAACCCAAAATACCCAGAGCTTACTAGTACAGTAAGTATAATGGCTCTAAAAGGTTTTTTCTATCCGGAGGAGATGTAGATGATGATTTTGTATATCTACACCATGCTAAAATTGGCATAGATTATAAAACTTTATTATATCTCCCAATAAGACACAGGTTAAAGCTTATAAAACATGCTACAACCTATTATGAAGAATTACAAAAATTAAATAAATAATGGCAATAGTAACCAGCGGTAGCCTTTCTGGTACCCAATTACAAATAGGTATAGCCTTAGTATTAAAGGATAGGTTTTCTAATGAAGCAAGAACTGCCTCTAAAGAAATACGTAATTTACATAGGGAGGCAAAAATGGCCGTAATGGCTAATTTACAAACAGCAGAAATCTTGCTAACTACTGGTAGAGATGTATTTGAGGGTATGGCCAAGGGTCTATGGAATGTTATAGAAGAAGGTAATATATTCATAGATACTATGACTACCGTTGGTGCTATTACCCAAGCTACTGAAGAGCAAATAGCTAAACTTAGTGATACTGCCCAATCATTAGGTATGGAAACTATGTTTGGTTCAGTAGATATTGCCTCCGGTATGAGATACTTGGCAATGGCCGGTAATACTGCTGAGGAAATCAATAATATGATTAGGGGGGCTTCATTTGTAGCTGGTGCTACTGGCATGGAGCTTGCTGGTAAAGGTGGTGCAGCAGACTTAATTACTAACATTATGAGAATGTTTAGAATTGAGGCTTCTGAGGCTTCCACAGTAGTGGGCGACCAATTAACTAAAGCCACTCTTTCTGCTAACATGTCAATGACTGATTTAGCAGAGGCAATTAAATATGCTGGTGCTGATATGGTAACCTTGGGTCAGCATCTACCCCAAGTAGCTGCATTAATTGGTGTACTTGGTGATGCAGGTATACAAGGTTCTATGGCAGGTACTGCCATAGGTAATATGGCAAGGTACCTAAACAAATCCATATCAGAGGAAAATTATAAAGGGTTTAGAACATTAGCTACATTGGGTTTATCAAAAAGTGATTTTCTAAATGCTAAGGGGGAACTTATAGACTTCTCTCTAATCATTGGGAAAATTAGAGATGCTATGGTTATGAGGGGCATGAGCCCAGTTGACATGAACTCCACTTTACTTAGTATATTTGGTGTAAGAGGTAACCGTGCTGCAGTAGCTTTAATGAATAACCTTGATAGGTACAATGATTTGTTAGATAAAATCCATGATTCACATGGATTTGCTGAAGAAGTAATGGGTAAAAGAATGGCTAGTTTAGCCGGTGCTACTGATGCTCTATTAAACTCATTTGAAAACTTAAGAACTACTTTTGCTCAACAATTAACACCAGTATTAGTACCTTTATTTAATACTATTGGTGATTTAGTAACAGGTATAAGAGATATAGTAGCTACACCTTTCGGTAAGTTCATAGCTGGGGCTACAGTAGCCGTTACTACCCTGGGTTTATTTGGTACAGCTTTGGGTGTTATTAGGGCTAAAATGTTACAGTTAAAAACTGATTCATTAGTTACAGGTAGTAACATGTTTGCCCTTATGATACACGGTTGGAAACAGTCTACTATATCTGCTCAACAATATGTAAATATGGTAAAGGTAGCACAAACCCAGGCTAAAATGGGTAATGCTGAGGCCTTAAAAGAAAGGATAAAGCAAGGTGCTACAATAGGTGGTATAGCTTGGAATGGTACCAATTTTAGGTCAATAGGTTGGAATAGCAATGGATATCTTGGTGAAGATAAGGTAGATGATATATTAAAACAATATGGGCAAAATAAATATCTATGGGCTAGAGATGTTGAACGGATAGCATTATCAGGTGGCTATAATAGGAGTGCTAGAAATAGGTCACTACTAATGAAATATGGTAGTGCATCAGCAGCTAGGTCAGCCCTTAAAGGTACAAGTATTTTACGTTCTGTATCTAAATTTGCTTTGGGTGGTCTAAGAGGTGCCTTAGGTATGTTTGGTGGACCAATAGGTATTGGTATAATGAGTATAAGTATGCTATTACCATCACTTATTGATTGGATTAAAAAATCCAAAGAATCCACCGATAAAAATACATATTCAGTAGTAACCCTTGCTGGGCAATATAAAACTGAACAAGAAAGAATTGCCAATAGGAAATCTCTAAGGATATCAGAAGAATTAGCTACTGCTACTAATGCTTTAAAATCACTTGCTAATTCTCTTAGTAATGGTATTACTGTAAATCTTATAGACTCTGAAACTGGTAAAGTAATAAGCACTAAAAAGCTCAAGGATGCCCTAAGCCAATTGGAGAAAGTTAATAACCAAAATAATGGTGTAAGATAATAATTTAATACTATGGCTAACATATCACAAAATAATTCAGATATTAAACCTTGGGTTAAGCTTTTAGAAGCCAAAAGGAATTCTTCAATTCAAGATACAACTAACTACAAATTTAGTAATATAACCAGTAGTACTGTAGATGTAGAAAAAGAGATAAAAGAACTAAAATTTGGTGGTTTAAGAGGTAAAGCTATTCAGGCAATAAATTCAGTATTAGATGATTCATTGGCACAAACTGTAACTACTAGCCATGCTAATAAATTATGGGTAGCTGCCATAGGATTAAAAAGATTATCGCCTAATATTAATGGTAAAGATACTAGCAATAGAGAAAATATACCTCCTGAATCAACTAGTGGGTTAGGTACTGACTCATCACAAATATCACCAATAAAATTAAGGAAAAGCACACCAGTAGATTATACTGATTCAAATATAAATAAAGCTGATAGGGATACTACCTACCAGACTTATAAGAATGTAAATAAAGTATATATAATAAATATAAGCACTAGCCCATATAAAATACTAGAATTACAAAATAGACCTAATGAAATACAGATAAATACAAGTAGTAATTGGGTAGATGTAAATTCTATGGGTAGAAATAACCCATATTCTATATATACTGGGGGTAATGAAACATTTTCTATAGATATATCATGGTATGCTAACCAAAAGGGTAAACCTGAAGATGTATTAGCTAAATGTAAATTGTTAGAATCATGGAGTAAAGCCGATGGTTATTTAGCCTCACCACCTATATTAAAAATTGTATGGGGAGATTCTGATATATTTTCCAATTACAGGTTTATATTAAAATCTGCTAGCTACTCTTTACAGAATTTTAATTCAGTAAGTCAGGAACCAGTTTATGGTACTTCTATATTACAAAAAGATGGTACTTGGTTAGATAAAAAATCAAACAATATATATACTAACAATTTACTATACCCTACCTATGCCACTCAATCATTAATTTTTCAAAGGGTAACTGAAAATAATCTACGTCATGTAGATATAATACCCAATGAATTATTGTTTAACCTAAATGGATATCAGCAATGAATATTCTAGAGAATAACCCCTATAAAGATGCTTATATTATAGACTATAAAGATGGAGATATTTCACTAGAGAGAAAAGAATTTTTACCTACTTTAGTGGATAACCCAAATATTAAAACTCATACTGTACTTGAAGGGGAAACTATACAAAGTATAGCATATAAATATTATGGAGATTCCGGTTTATGGTATAGGATAGCTGATGTTAATTCAATTTATAACCCTTTCATTGAAATATATGAAGGGGTTCAATTGTATATACCTTAGGATATGGCAAGTATTTTACCAGATGGAGTAGGTACTCCTTATGTAGCATTATTTAATGGTAGTGGTCAACCTTTAATTGATAGGGTATCTGGAATACCTTTAAGTGTATTTGCTACCAGCTTTAATTTTGAACAAAAAGAAGGTGAAACCAAAGAAGTAGAAATAACCTTAAAAGTACCTAATGGTTCTATAATAGATAGTAGAGAGATTGGACCATATTCACCAATTAAGGTAAAATGGGGTTGGATATATCCAGATGGTACTTATACTTATGGCCCTCTATGGAATTTAATGGTAACTGGCAGAGAGATATCCTTTACACCACAAGCTGTAGATATTAGCCTTAAACTTAGTGATAGAACCATTTTATATAAGAATGCCCCTTCAGAATTTCCTGATAATTTTGCTACAAATATAGAGCTCTTAAAAAAACTTCTTGTTGGTAAAGAGGCTGTATTCACTGTATTGGTTGATTATAAGGGTTCTCATACTGAAGTAACTAAAGGTTTCGTATTTAATCAAAAAAATGAAGATAATACTGAACAACAATGAGTTATATATATAAGAATGTAGAGCAGCAAACTTATGGCAATATACCTAATGCTTTTTTTGATATAGAAAATGCTAAATTTGCTGATAACAAAAATGGTGGTAATAGTACTCCTAAAAAAGTAGAGGTATTTAAATATGACCCCACCAATAAGTCACAAGTTGTAGCATTAGAAGATGGTGATGCCTATTTGGTGAATGTAGTAGATGTACACAGTAATGTGGCTATAATTACAGGGACTTATAATAACAAGTTTAACCAAATACTGGGTATAGTAAATGAAACCATGAAAAATGGGCCATATACTATGAATGGTAGGCCTGATGGTTCAGTAGAAATAAGGAACCAAAAGATTTATGAGCCATTATATAAAACCTATATATGGAATGGTGGTACTGGGGAGATATTAAATTTTAAGGTAAGTTCTGATTTTTCAAAAGAGAAAGTACCAGTAGTTACCTCTGGAAATATGGGCCCTGATAAAAAACCACAATCAATAGTTATAAATACACAGGGCAGAAAAGTAACTGGAGAATCTTTGGGTACATTTTTTGAAATAAATGGTGGAGGAGAAGAATATAATGGCCCTACTTCATTAGATAGAGACCCAAATAGATTACCCATTGATACGCCTTATGAATCATTAGATTCTAGGTATAAAAATAGAAAGTTCATAGAATTTAGTCATCAAGAAGATGAATATGATACACTACCAAAATACTCATCCATAAAAGATGCTATATCCGACCTATCTAACTCAGATGTTAGTGCTGATGAATGGTTAGATTACTTTAATCAATTAATGAGTAGATTAGGTATTATAACATCAGATTTTAATAGCAGTAATACTCAGCAAGATTTACATACTCTTATCAGAGAGGGTAATAATATACCGCCATATATTATAAGACGTAAAGCAGTGATTAAAGGGTGGTTAACTTGTAGCGATTACTGTACTAATGATAACATAAA
>CAJLUG010000020.1 GCA_905209745.1 uncultured Mycoplasma sp. | reverse complement strand
CGATGACTCATCATATTTTAATGCCATTTATTATCACTCCTAATATCTAACTGTTTTAATTATAACAAAAAAGTAAAGTTTTTCAAAGAAACTTTACTTATTTTTACACAATATCCAGTGTTTCAGACAAGATAGATACCTAGATGATTTAAAAAGTAGGTCCTTATTATTTGTCTTGATACTTTTTTATTGTTTCCATATCTATATCTGTATATCTAGATATTGTCTCAGCATCCAGACCATTTTTTAACATGGACTCGATAATTTGTTTTTGAGCTTGTTCTAAGCCTTTTTCTGTCATTTCTCTTTGTATTGAGCTTTCTATCTTTCTGTTATCTTCTTCTGCACTCATAAACTCGAAAAATTCTGGATCTTCATTTACTCTCTTTAATTCACTCATGTACTTTGTCACCATACGATCATTTTTAGATAGAGACTTTAACTCTTCTAGTGGTAAATCTAACATGATGATTTCTTTATTTTTCTCATTCATGAATACTTCTTTAAAAGCTCTATCATATTTACATGTGTAAAATTTTCTCATATCTTTTCTCCTACTATCTATATCATAGAGAAAAAGTAAGCTTATCCTCCAAAAAAAAAGATATTAACTTTTAGTCAATATCTTCTAGTTTATCGTAGGTTGTTTTGGCAGCGTTTTTAGCCATTTCTTTCATATTGGACATAGCGTTGGGATTTTTTCTCATATACATATATCCCGCTACTCCAAGGCCACCTAATAGGGCAGCCCACATCATTTTATTTCTTGTTTTCTTTTCCATATTATTCACCTCATTTTTATTATGAAGTGATTTTTTTATTTTATTCCATTTTCTAAAAATTCTTTGATTGTTGTTCGTCTGATATCAGAAGATGTATTTTTTACGGCAATCGCTAAGGCATCTTTTTCACCAATTAAATAAAGGTTTTTTTTGCTTCTAGTAATTCCAGTATAGACTAATTTACGATAAAGCATTTTTTTATAACTTTTTACAATTGGCATTACTACGACATCAAACTCACTACCTTGGGCTTTATGGATAGATATGGCATAAGCTAGACGAAATTTATTAAAGTTACTGGCCGTAAATACTACTTCGTTACCATCAAAATCAATAGTAATTTTTTTTGATGGTGTTAGGGTAATATTGGTAATTATACCGATATCACCATTATAGATATTTTCTTCTGGCATATTGGTTAATTCTATTACTTTGTCCCCTTCTCTAAAAGTTACTTCTCCTACTACTACTTCTTTTTTTTCTTTGGTTTTGGGATTATATATTTTTTGTAAGCGATTATTTATTTCATCAATCCCATAGATGGTTTTATACATTGGCGCTAGTATTTGGAATTTTTTATAGGATAAGTCTTTATAGGTTGTTGCGACTTCTATTACGTTTTCTAATAGTTCTTTGCCAGTAGATTCTATCATGGTTAAGTCTTCTTTTTGGTTGAAGACAGTATCATTTACTTTACCATTTCTAACGTCATAGGCAAGTGTTAAGATATTAGAATCTTTTCCTTGACGATATAGTTCTTTTAATTCTACTACTTCTATTTTTTTACTTTCGATAAAGTCATGTAGTATTTGTCCTGGACCTACCGATGGTAATTGATAGGCATCGCCTACTAGAATGATTTTGGTATCAGCAGAGATTCCTTTTAACAAGCTATAAAATAGTAGTGTATCTACCATACTTACTTCATCGATGATTACTACTTCTACTTTACTTTTATGATATTCATCTACTTGAAATTTATTGGTATCTTTATTCCATTTTAAGAAGCGATGAATGGTTGATGCCGGCATACCTGTTTCTTCACTCATTCTTTTGGCGGCACGTCCCGTTGGAGCAAGTAAGGCAAGTTTATCGGTCAGCCTTTCATAAGATAATTTATGGACATCACGATATAGCTCTACGATTCCTTTCATAATGGTTGTCTTTCCGGTACCAGGTCCACCAGTTATGATTAAGATATTTTTCTTAATACTTTCTAGTATGGCTTTTTTCTGATCTTCGTTATAAGTAATCATTAAATTCTTTTCTAATTCATTTAATTTTTCTTCTAGTAATTTATGACGACTTTCTTCTTTATGGTTTAGAAGTCTTATTCTTTTTACAATAAAGGTTTCTGCTTCATACATTTCTTTTAGATAATATCTATCCATTTTATTTATTATTTTTAACTCTTTTTCTAACGTTATTAAAGATTCTTGGAAAAGTTCTTCACTAATATCTTCCATTAAGACTCTTCTTAAGTATTCTTTTATTTCATCATAGTAAAAATAACTATGACCATAGGTATTACTTACTTCTTCCATTACGTAAATAATCGATGCACAGACTCTAATGGAAGATGTTTTTTCGACACCATTTTTTAAAGCGATACGATCAATCTTTTTAAAGTTTAAGTCACGAATACTATAAAATAGTTCATAGATATTTTCTTTAATTACTGCTTTTGTTTTTTCTTTATAAAAATTATAGATTAACATGGCATCTTTGGTGGTAAAACCTAGTTCTGTTAAATATAAGACTATCTCATAACTTGATTCATATTCTTTTAATTTATTATGTAGGGTATCGATATTTTTCTTGGTAATGCCTGGTATTAATATTAAATTCGAAGGGTTTTCTAGTATTATCTTAAGTGTATCTTTTCCTAATACTTCTACTATTTTTTTGGCTTTTACTTCACCTATTCCTTTAAATAGACCACTCGTTAAAAATTCGATAATACTATTTTTTTCTTCTCTTTTTCCTCGTTCATAGTTTACTACACTAAACTGAGTACCATATTTGGGATGAATTGTTAATTTTCCATAAAAAAGATAGGTATCTACATCATTTAATTCATGAAAGTATCCAGTAAAGGTAATGGTCTTATCTAGATATTTTTTTAATTCTTCGTCGTTTGTTGCAGTTACTTTAAAGATTCCAACATGATAACCATTACTATTTTGATAAATACTTCTTATATAATGTCCTTTGATGTATGATTCCATATAATTTCCTTTCTATTTTCCTATTACATAGGGATACTCTATTTTTTCTAGGGTTACTTCTACCATGTTATTTCTTGGTAGTTTTCTTTCTATTTCTACATGAATATAGTTTGAGGTATGTCCATAACTTTTACCATTTTTTACTTCTTCAATTAAGACTTCTACTTTTTTACCAATAAATTTTTCCATATAGGCGATTTCTAACTCTTTCGATAGACTAAGTAGAGTTCTCGCTCTTTCTTTTTTGATATTTCCTGGAATATGGCCATCTAATTCAGAGGCTTTGGTACCTTTTCTTTCACTATAGGGAAAGACATGAATCTTAGAAAAGAATAGTTTTCTACATGTATCTAAGGTATCTTTAAAATCTTCTTCTGTCTCGTTTGGAAAGCCTACAATGACATCTGTTGATATTGCGATATCTTTTCTTATTTTTCTAATTTGTTCTATTTTATGAAAGAAATAATCTAGGTCATATTTTCTATTCATTAATTTTAAGATATGGTTACTTCCTGCTTGTAAGGGAATATGCATATGATCAACAATTACCTTGTTATCTTTTATTACTTCTAATACTTCATCTGTTAACTCTGTTATTTCGATAGAAGAAATACGAAGACGTTCTAGTCCTTTAATTTTTAATATTTCTTTTAGTAGTGTAGGAAAATTGGTATCTAGATCCACTCCATAGTTTCCAGTATGAATTCCTGTTAATACTACTTCTTTATAACCGTTTTTTACTAAGGCTTTGATTTCATTTATGACGGTTTTTGGTTCTTTACTACGACATTTTCCTCTTACATAAGGAATAATACAGTAAGAACAGAAGTTTTCACAACCATCTTGTATTTTGACAAAGGCTCTGGTTCTACCTGGAAAGTTTTCGATATACATATCTTCAAAAGACCAATTGGTATCTTTATATAGTCTTTTTATTTGTGTTTTTTTCTTGTTATATTCTTCTAATAGTTCGATGATTTTTGATTTATCTTTGTTACCTATTAAAATATCAACACCTGGAATCTCTAACTCTTTATTTGCTTCTATGAAACAGCCCATCGCAACAATACAGGCATCGGGATTATTTCTTTTGGCTTTTCTTATCATTTTTTTTGATTTAATATCACTGGTATTGGTTACTGTACAAGTATTGATAATATAGACATCACAAACTTCATTAAAGTCTTTGATTTCATAGTTATTTTCTTTTAGTTTGCTGATGATATATTCGCTTTCATATGTATTTACTTTACATCCTAAGGTTAAAATTGCGGCTGTTTTCATGTATTACCTACTTTCTTTAAACTCTTGATACCAAGAATCTAGTTTTTCTTTGGTGTTATCTACTACTTCTTTTCCTTTTGTAATCGCACTATCTGTTAATTCTTTTCCTTTTTCAATGTAGGGTGTGGCACTTTCTTTTAGATTATCTTTATCTTCTTGAAAGCTCTCTACAACATTATTATACGCATTTTCTCCTACTTGTTCTTTATATTTGGAAAGAATATTTTCTTTTAATTCATTGGCTTTTTCTACTGCGGTAGTGTAACTTTTCTTGGCCGTAGTAGCAATATTTTCTTTATAATTTGGAAACTTACTTTCTATTTTTTGATCCATGGTATTATATAATGTCAATACTTTTTCTTTGGCCCTGTCTGTTAATTCGTTAAAGGTTACTCCTTTAATTTCTCCACCATAGAAAATAAAGTCTGTTAAGGTTATAAAAGTATCTTCTAAGGTCTCTTTTACGGTTTTATCGTCTGTTGACATGGTATCTACTTTTCTATTTACTTCTTCAATATAAGATATTACTTCTTGTTCGTTTGTTGCGGGAGTTGTTTCTTGTAATAGAGACTTAGATGGTGTTGTTTTTGATTCATTCTTTTCTTCTTTTACCTCTACTTCATTTTCTTGTTTTTTATTTGCACTTGTTTTTTCTTCTGGCCATAATAATATTACTAATAAAATAATGATTATAATTAGACAAATTAATATTGCGATATCTAATGGATGTTTTTTCATGTGCTAACACCTCATTTCGTCTACAAATTATATCATAAAATGGCATTTTTTACAAGGTAAAAGAAAAAGCTCATAGCGAGCTTTTAGTCTAGTTTTTTCTGTAATTCTTTTAGAGTCATTAAGAATTCGTTTGTTTTTCTTATTTCTTCGTCTAGTTTTTCGTAGTTAGCTGTATTTTCTAGTTCTATTTCCGAGGCAGTACTTCTTGGAGACTCAATTCCAAATACTGGAGAAATTACAGGACTACTCTTAAATTTCTTATGCTCTTGATAGACAGGTTCTTCTACTTTTACAGTATTCAAGTCGTCTAGTACTACTGGAGGGTTCTTTTCTTCTTCTTTTTCTATGATGATTGGTTCTTCTAGTTTGTTTGCTTCTTCTTTTACCGCTTTCATTCTAGCTTCTAAGTCTTGGATACTGATTGGTTCATTACCTTCGTCTTCTAGTTTTTCTAGTTCTCCACTTTCATATAGTGTTTTTCCTCTAGCCATTAATTCATCTAAGCTAATAATAGCGTTTTGTTCTTGTTCTTCTTCAAAAGCAGTAAGTTCGATATTCTTTACTTCTTGTTCTGCTTTTTCTAGTGTTTCTGTTAATCTCATTAATTCTTCTTGAGCTTCTAATCTATCTGGTTCGATACTTGTATATTGTAGTTCTTCTTGTTTAGGTTGTTGTTTTTCTACTTTTTCTTCTTCTACTTTTGGTTGTTCTATCACAACTTCTTGTGGTGTTACTTCTGGTGTTATGATGATAGGCTCTACTTTTTCTTCTTCCATTTTTTCGATTACTGGAACTTCTACCTTTTCTTTTTCTACTACCATAGGTTCTATTACTGGAGTTACTACTTCTTTTGTCTTTGGTTCTTCTACACTCAATGTCTCTACTTTAGTTAAGACAGGTTCTTCTACTTTCTTTTTTTCTTCAGGGAAAGTAGCGTCGACAATTTTTTGTAGTTCTTTGGTATTATGTCGTCTTTTTCTCTTTTCGTATGTCTTATCTAATAGATAGATAACAAAATATAAAACGGATGCAATCGCTATCAGAAAATATACCACGATCATTTCCTCTGTTGTTAAAAATTCGATTATTCCGTTCATTTTCTCCACCTCTACTACTAGTCTATCATAGCCTTTCTATTCGAAAAAGTTATAATAGTTATTTTTTCTATTTTTTTGAATTTATTGACAAGAAATGTTTACAGATTTTTACAATTGTTCGATTTACATTTCTTTACATACTCTTTTTAGGATATTACCTTCTTATTAATCATATCATACTTTTTACTTTTTGGAAGAAGTTTTTTACTTTTTTATTTAAAAAAACATATACTTTACTATGAAAGAGAAATTTGTGAAATCAGTTTTTATCTTACTTATTGGTGGTCTACTTACGAAAGTTTTAGGGATGATTATTAAAATTGTCATGAGTAGATTAATTGGTACTGAAGGGTTAGGACTTTACATGATGGTCTTACCTACTTTTAGTTTGTTTATTGGTATTGGACAGTTCGGTCTTCCTACAGCGTTATCTAAATTGGTAGCGGAAAAGAAAAAGAATAATATTCGTCTCTTTTTTTCTATTTTACCAATTGCCTTGGTTATTAATCTAGTGTTAATTATTACCATTATTGTTATGGCACCGGTACTTGCAAATCATCTACTACATGATGGGAGATGTTATCTACCTATTTTAGCGATTGCGGTGGTGATTCCTTTTACTAGTTTATCTAGTATTTGTCGTAGTTATTTTTTTGGGAAAGAAAAGATGACTCCTCATGTTGTTTCTAATTTGGTAGAAGATGTTGTTAGACTAGTATTAATGATTATAGGTATTCCTTATTTTCTCCCTTTGGGACTTACTTATGCGGTTTGTTATATCATATTATCTAATGTCATTAGTGAAGGGGCCTCTATTTTGGTTTTATTTTTATTCTTACCTCATAAGTTACAAATTAAAAAACAAGATTTGGTACCTAGAAGAGACTATATGAGAGAGTCTTTATCAATTGGTATTCCTAATACTACTGGTCGACTACTTGGTAGTGTTGGTTATTTTTTAGAACCGATTTTACTTACTTCTACTTTACTTTATGTAGGATATTCTTCTAAATATATTACTGTACAATATGGTATTTTATCAGGGTATGTCATGCCTCTTTTACTCCTTCCTTCTTTTTTTACGATGGCCATATCGCAAGCATTGCTTCCTATTGTATCAAGAGAGTACGCCAATAAAAACTATCTGGCGGTAAAACGAAAAATCAAACAGGCTGTTTATTATTCCCTACTTATTGGTATTCCTGTTACCATCTTCTTTATCTTTTTACCAGAAATTCCTCTACAACTGATTTACCATACAACAGAAGGCACTTCTTATATGAGGTTTTTGGCACCTGTTTGCCTATTTCAATATATTCAGTCTCCTTTATCTTCTAGTTTAGATGCGATGGGTAAAAGCCGTGATGGAATGGTTGCGACTTTCTTAGGGGTCATTGTTCGTTCTTTATTACTTGTTTTATTATCCTTACTTCGTATTGGTATTTGGGGATTAATATTTGCAGTTTCTGTTAATGTCTTTGTCGTCACTTTCTATTCCTTAAAAAAAGTCAGAAAACATCTTGCCATGTAAAAATTTCTCCTTTTACACTTTTTTCACGCAATTTACACATTATCTTGTATAATATATGTACAGGGAGGGATTTCAAATGAAAGTTTTAGTTGTTGATGACGAAGTGATGATTCGTGAAGTTATTAAAGAATATTCACTGGCGAATGGGTATGAGGTTTTTGAAGCAGTTAGTGGAAAAGATGCTTTAAATAAACTGCAAACTAATACTTATGATATTATGATACTAGATATCATGATGCCTGAAATGGACGGTTATACGTTGTTAGAAGAACTTCCAAAAGAAAAAAGAATACCTACTTTGGTTCTATCCGCTCGTGGAGAAGAATTTGATAAGTTGAAGGGCTTTGATCTTGGAATTGATGACTATTTAACAAAACCATTCTCACCAAAGGAGTTAATAGCTCGTATAAAGGCAATCTATAACCGTGCCAATCAAAATTTACCAAATATATATAAACTCAATACTCTCGAAGTAAACTTTTCCGCTCATACTATTCACATTGATGATAAACTCATTTCCGTTACTCCTAAAGAGTTTGAAATCCTTACCTACCTAATTAAAAATAAAGGAATCGCCATATCTAGAGAACAATTGTTGTCACGTCTTTGGGGATACGATTATTTTGGAGATGATCGAACCATTGATACTCATATTAAGATGCTTAGAAATAATTTAGGAGAATATCGTAATCATATTGTTACCGTTAGAGGTATTGGTTACAAATTTGTAGAAAATGATGATGAGGAATAGTCTTCATATTAAAATATGGCAATACTTTTTAATATTTTCTTTATGTATATTGGGATTCCTATGGGCATTCCAAGTTCTTTTTTTAAATCAATTTTATCGAGCTAGTAAGAAAAAAGATATCGAAGCAGTTGCGGCTGTGGTATTAAAAAATAAAAATCGCACTAATCTTCCTACTATTTTAGATCGAGAAGCTATGAATCGTAGTGTCTGTGTTGAAGCTGTAAACGAAAAAGCTAGTACTTTATACTCTTCTATGTTTTTTGGTAAGGGTTGTATTACTAAGAAAGAACAAAGTATGCAGTATAAAAAAGACTTTATTCATAGTGGAGAGTTGTTGCAGACGTATGAACTGATTAATTCTACTTATGATAACCGGACGTTAGTACAAGCGATTAAATTAGATGATGAGAACTACGTATTTATTAATACGTCTTTGGACCCTATTGATGGAACAGCAACATTACTTAGAACACAACTGATTTATGTTACTGTAATTGTACTTTTATTATCGTTTGTCGTGTCTTACTTCATTTCTAAACATATATCAAAACCAATTGTACAGATGAATACAGCAGCAAAGAGTCTTGCAAAAGGACAATTTCAGGTATCTTTTCAGTCAGATGTCGATATTAAAGAATTGAATGAGTTATCGAATTCCTTAAACTATGCCAGAGATGAACTAGCGAAAACAGATGAATTACGACAAGACTTAATGGCTAATGTCTCTCATGATTTAAAAACACCACTTACGATGATTAAAGCCTATGCTGAGATGAGTCGAGATTTACATTCTAAAAATAAAAAGAAACAAAAAGAAGATATGGATATTATTATTGGAGAAGTAGATCGTCTAACGATTTTAGTAAATGATATTTTGGAGCTTTCTAGTATGCAGTCTAATATCAATGAGTTAAATAAAGAAACATTTGATCTGGTTCGTTTAACCGAAGAAATTATTCATCGCTATCATGTATTACAAGAAACAGAAGATTATGTGTTTGAGTTTCTTCCTTCTGATAAAGAAATACTAATTGATGCAGATAAGAAAAAGATTGAACAAGTTATCTATAATTTAATTAATAACGCTATTAATTATACTGGCAGTGATAATAAGGTTATCATTCGTATCACCAAAGAAGAAGATGGTACTTTGGTAGAAATTGAAGATACTGGAAAAGGTATTAAAGAAGAAGACTTACCTTATATTTGGGATAAGTATTATAAGAATAAAAAGAAACATAAACGCAATTTGGTTGGTACAGGATTAGGACTATCGATTGTGAAAAATGCTTTAGAGTTGCATCATTATAAATATGGGGTAAAATCAGAAAGAAATAAAGGATCTATCTTCTACTTTAAAATACCAAATGAAAACAATAAAGAAAACTAATCTTTATTGTTTTTTTATATATTAGGAATTTGCTTTGTAAAAATATTTTAAAAATATATGTTAAACATTAGTTAAAATGTCACCGATTTATAATATAGGTAACAAACAAAGGAGTACTTTGTTTGTAGTAGTATTGTAATCGATGAAATCTAAAAAGCAAGGGTTTCATGAACTCACTTTATTCGCCCTTGCTTTTAATCTTTCATCTTTTTTTTAAAATCAGAGAAGCAATTTGAGAATAAGAATAATTATTTATACCATTTTGTTTATCTTAAACAAGTTTTAATGCATATTCTTTATTATGCATACAAAAATATCTCCTTTCCAAAGAGATATTATATATTAATGCTGGTGACATTTCTATTAATGATATGGTGACATTTTAAAAAAGGATTAACAAATTTTAAAAATATATTGACATACGAACAATTGTATTATATAGTGAGCTTATCAGGAGGTGTTCGTATGTATAAAGCTTATAAGTTTCGCGCTTATCCAAATAGTAAGCAAATAGAATTAATTCAAAAAACATTTGGTTGTACTAGGTTT
>CAJLUG010000019.1 GCA_905209745.1 uncultured Mycoplasma sp. | reverse complement strand
TATTATTCAGTTTTATAAAAGTGACTTTAAAATGTCCGAATGGGTATTAGTAGTAGTTGCGATTGTTGTATTAGTAATATTACTAGCATTGATATTATTAATATTCTGGTTTATTATTAGAAAATATATAAGATTTAGAAAAACGTTAGTAGAACAAGAATCAATGTTAAATGAAATTGCTGAATTAAATAAAAAAGTGACTGACTTAGTAAAGGAAAAAGAAGATATCCTTGCCATGAAAGTATCACAATTAGGATTAAAGCCAAACGAGTCACCAACTGATGAAGCAGAGATATTGAAAGAAGAAAGTAAAGATGAAGTAGAAGCATTAGAAGATGAAGATGAAAGTAAATATCGTTTCTCTAAACTACATGCCATAGATATTGAGTATAGAGATTACAAAATCCAAAACTACAATAATACCTTTACTCTAGAAGAATTAGTAGAACATTTTAGAAACTTTGCTGCCTCTAAACTAAAACTATATTACACAACCAAGATGATTCGCTTATTTATCTCATCCTTATCTGCAACAAAGTTAGTAATATTACAAGGTATTTCTGGTACCGGTAAAACTTCCTTAGCCTATGCTTGGGGAAAATTTATCAAGAGAGACGCTATTATCGCATCAGTTCAACCATCTTGGAGAGACCGTACCGAGTTATTTGGTTATTTCAACGAGTTCACGAAGAAGTTTAATGAAACAGATGTCTTAAAAGGTATGTATATTGCCGGATATACAGACGATGTATATGTAACCGTACTAGACGAGATGAACATTGCCCGTGTCGAGTATTATTTCGCCGAAATGTTATCTATTCTAGAAATGCCATCTCGTGATGAATGGATAATTGAGTTAGTACCAAGTAGTTGGGATACCGATCCAAAGAAATTAAAAAATGGTAAACTACAAATTCCAGGAAACATGTGGTATATTGGAACAATCAATAACGATGACTCAACATTCGCCGTTACAGATAAAGTATACGACCGTGCTATGCCAATCGATATTAACGATAAAGGTCAACCATTTGACCCAATCGATACCGAAGCAATGAATATCAATAGTTCTTACTTAGAAGGCTTATTTAGAGAAGCAAAACAAAAACACCCATTATCAGAAGATATGGAACAAAAAATAAACGATATGGATGACTATGTCATTAAACATTTCCGTATCGCCTTCGGTAACCGTATCGTAAAACAAATGAGAGACTTTGTCGCAACCTATGTAGAATGTGGTGGTACTGAAGTAGACGGAGTAGATTATTATATTGCTAGAAAGATTTTAAGAAAATTTGAACAATTAAACTTAGCATATATCAGAGATGAAATCGATGGATTTATAGATTTCTTAAATAAATCATTTGGTAAAGAAAACTTCAATGAATGTAAAGAATATCTATTAAGACTTAAGAAAATGGTATAATAAATAAAGAATAAGAGGAGGGAATAATATGGATGAAGAAAAAACATTAGAAGAGATGACCAATAATGATGTATTTGTCAATAATTTAAATTCCCTTCTATCTGTAAAAAAAGATTATGAAAAACAAGAATACGATTACGAATGGATTGATAAAATAGATGAAACACTTCCATACTTAGACAATATCTTAAGGAACCCTAAACGTTTTATTGTCAATGAAGAAGAAGTAGTCAAAGTAGAAAAATCCAAAAAAGTAACCGTAGAAAGTATTATTCACTTAACCCAACACACAAACTACATTCAAAAAATAGAAGATAATGGCGATGTAAAACCATCCAAAATCTTAAATATAAATAAAGAAGAAAGTCTAGATACCTATGAAAATAGATTCGTATTTACCTTAATTAATAACACTAGAAATTTCTTTGACCAAAGAAGAGCAGTAACAGGAGACTTTTCTTTCTTTAGAGATCAAAAAGAATTAAGCTATGAAGCAAATACGCAAGTAGGGGAAGAAACAGTAGAAATGAATCTAACAATTCATTCCTATAATGAAGAAAAACTAGAAGCCGAAAAAAAAGATAACACAGAGTCCTACGCTGATAAATTAAAAAGAATTAAAGTCCAACTAGATGGCTTTACAGGAACAGAACTTATGCAGACATTATCTAAATTACATGTTCCTCCAGTACGTTCTCCCATTAGAAAAACAAACGTTATCTTAAAAAACCCAAACTTCCAAAAAGCAGAAAGTTTATGGAATTACATTCAAAGTTATGAAGAGAAAAATAAAAGTGAAAAAGATAAAAAAGATTACTATGATGAAAGTGAATTAAAAAAACAATATAATCAAGCCTTTCTATCGTTGTATCAGGCCAATAAATCATTAGATCACGAATCAAAATCTCTAACAGAGCATAGAGTATTATCACAGATGATTACCAGAATGATCGATACGATGTTAGATAGTAATAGTGAGATTACCGAAAATGAAATCAAAGAAATCTTTGATAAACAAGTAAAATTAATAAAAAATGCCAATAATGAAAAACAAAAACGTATCAAAAAGATTTTACTAGATAAATTACACAAAGAACAACAAAATTACATCGAAAAATGGAACATACTAGAGGAGATAGAAATATGATAAGAAAAATACTAGATAGTAAATACTTCCAAATTCCCTATAAAATCATAAAAGCTCTCATTATAATTATTATGGTTTTATATTTGTCATTTATCATTATTCAAAGAGTATCCGGAAATAAAAGTATTTTTGGATATCGTATCTTTACAGTCGCAACTGGAAGTATGGTACCAGACTATGAAGTACATGATGTCCTAGCCATCAAAGAAATACAAGAAGATGAGTTAAAAGTAGGGGATGACATTACTTATTTAGGTAATAGACTAGATGTTAATGGTAAGATTGTTACCCATAGAATTATCGAAATAAAAGAAGAAAATGGCAAAAAGAAGTTTATAACAAAAGGTATTAACAATAGTACCAAAGACCCTAGTATTGAAGAAAATCAAATCTATGGAAAAGTAGTAGGGAAAATACCCATAATTACAGAAATCAATCATATCATAAAAAATCAATATGGCTTCTTCTTCCTAATCTTTGTTCCCTTAGTTGCCGTCATATTTTTAGAAATCGCAGATACAATAACTGCTATTAAACAAGATAAAAAGGATGTTGATAACAATGTCGATAAAGAGGAGATTATCTAAAGAAATTATACCAATGGATAAAAAGCAACGAAAAAAGACCATTATTCGTAGCCTTTTTCTAATTATTTTCTTATTAGGTATTAATACCTTTGCCTGGTTTACGTATATTTCTCGAGCCGATGTATCCGTAAGTGGTAGTATTATCTCTTGGGATGTAAACTTTACAGATGAAAATGGAGCAATCCAAAAAGTAGAAATTGAAGTAACTGATATGAAACCAGGAATGATACCATTTGAAAAAACAATTAATATTATTAATCACAGTGATGTTAGTGCCAAAGTAGACTTTGAAATAACAGAAGCAACACTTTTAGGAAAAGATATTTTAGATGGAAAAACAACCGAAGAATTAGTAAATAGTTTAAGAGTAGAATATCCTTTCGTCGTAAACTTTATTACAACAACCGAAGAATTAGGAATGGATGAAGAAACAACCTTCCAAATTATAGTAGAATGGGAGTATGAAAATAGTCATTACTATAAAGTAACCGACTTTTATACTTTTGATCCAGGAATAGACTATTATATGATATCCGGTGGAAGATATAGAATAGACTCAACCGTTACCAGCGAAAACTTCCAATCAAAAATCCAAGATGGATTGTACTTAAAGAAAGATGATGCTGATAGTTTCTATGGTCATGCCTGTGGTAACTATGAAAAAGAAACTGGAAAACCATGCTTAGAAATATTACTAGAATTAAAAGTAACACAAGCAAATTAAAAATGGATAGAAAATCCATTTTTTTTAATTGTTTAACTGACTAAATTGTAAATCAACAGTCATTAATGCTTGACTCGTATCATCTAACGCCACAGAGGTATCTGCTTGATTATCCATAGTACCAGTATCATCATCCCAAGTTAAATAAATCTTAAAAACATACTCACTCGTATTTTTAGGAATTTCTACTACAATACCAGTATCTGGAGAATACTCTAATTTATTAGAAGTATCATCAGTGGGATTAATCTCATAAGACAATGTCTTTAAATCACTAATACTAGAAGTTTCTGCTACCGTAGAATATATCGTACATAAGAAATTAACATCAACTTCACTCGCATCAATAGTTACTAAATAATATCCTTCCACCCCTGGAGCAATCACTCCTTCATTACTATTCTCACTTTCTAAAAATGTAGGTTCAATGGTCGTAGTAAGTTCTTTCTTATCCATAATATCTTCACCATTAACCTTAATATTCCAACTAGCAATTTCAGAAGAAACACGTCCACTAACTCCACGTCTATACTTCGCATAAGAAGACTGAAATAAATAAATTAGACAACAGCTAACAATCACAACAAATAAAATAACAAATCGTAAATCTCTTTTCTTATTCATAAGACACCTACCTTATCTATAATTTTATCATAAAAATAATAGAAAGAATAGAGAAAATATGGTATATTCATACTAAGGATGTGAGCAAGTGAAAAAATTATTAAAAGTAGGAACAGTGATAACATTATTAATTTGTTTAACGGGATGTAATGGAACCATAACACGAGATATTCGTCATCAAGGATATACAGTATCAGATAATGAGTTTGTCTGTAACAAGTGGCAACAAGACAAAGTCATTTATACCAATGGTACCTATGCCATTACCGAAGATGGTAATTTATACGACGTTTCTTTATCACAACCCTATACCAATGAAGAAAACTGTAAAGAAATATCATTTACTACCAAAATTATTGCCTATATGGATAGTAATATTTTAAAAGGAGAAGATAATAAATTCTATTATGCACCAGGTACCACAACATCAACACCTCTAACAGAAGTAACTGCAAACGATAGTAATTATCAACTATATACCTTATTATTAGGGGAAAAAGAAATAAAAAAAGTAATTACAATCGACGCAAATAATGGTATATATGATGTCTTAAAAGAAGATGGTACCGTCACACAATATACCATAAAAAGACAAGATTATAATGCACCTTATATAGTTACAGACCAAAAAGAAGTCTATAGTAGCGAGGATTATGGAAAAATTATCGATTTTAACTACAAAGAGGAATCAAAAGAAACTTATCTAAAAACAAATAACGCTATTTATCGTATGGAATTAACAAATGAAGAAAGATGTAGTGAATATGCCGATGTAGAGTGTGAATATTATCTAAGAAAAAATGAAACACTAACAGAGTATTATAATGATAATAGTATTTTATACTACGGATCAAACCTAGTAATAACTACGTATGGTAAAATATTTACTTTGTCATAATAAAGAACAACCACCTCGGTTGTTTTTTCTGAAT
This sequence comes from uncultured Mycoplasma sp., assembly GCA_905209745.1. GTDB lineage: Bacteria > Bacillota_I > Bacilli_A > RF39 > UBA660 > Faecimonas. The sequence goes on along the minus strand of CAJLUG010000019.1, from coordinate 5,007 downwards.
GTAAATACCGTAGAAGGAAAAAAGTATACGCTTCAAGGTCTTTTTTGCCAATTTTGACAAAATATGGTATAATCTATACGAATTTGTAAGGGGGATCCGCGATGGATAAGTTTGAAAAAAAGTCAATGAGAGAATTAAAAAGAATGCCTGTAGATGAATTGAGTGCCTATTACCGAGCACTACGTAAATATAACTATGAGCATAATATACCAGTAAAGGGCTTAAAACGTCGAAAAGTAACCAAAAAAGTTCTTCGTCTGATTATAAAATACGGTCTAAATAGACTAAGTCATCGTAAAGTAAAAGTAATAAATGACGAAAGTACAAAAACAGAAAACCCTAGAATTTATGCCTATACTCATTTTTGTCGTTATGATATTGAAACTATGGCCGAAGTGATAAAAGAAAGCGCCTACTTTCTATGGGGAGATCCTGGAAAATTATATGTACAACCAGCTGGAAAAATAGTAAAAGAATTAGGTGCAGTATTTGTAGATACCGATGATAAAATGGATCGTCATATCGGAGAAAAAACCGCCATTGAAATATTAAAAAGAAAAGGAAACATCATCATTACTCCAGAAGGAGCTTGGTTAATGTCCCCATATAAAATCGTTGGAAAATTATATTCTGGAGCCATCAGAATGGCCTTGGAAGCAAACGCTGACATTATTCCTGTCGCAATCGATAAAAAAGGAAATAATTACTACGTAAATATAGGTAAAAATATTAAAGCCACCGAATGGGATAAAGATAATCTAAGAAGTGGAGCTGACAAATTAAGAGAAAAAATGGCTACATTAAAATGGAATATCTGGGAACATTTAGAAAATGATGAAAAATATTGGGTAAGAAAACAACTACCAGATAATTATCTAGCAATCCAAGAAATGTATGAAAATGAAATTATGAGTGAACTAGAAGAAGATGATAATTACTCATTAGAAGCAATTGAACAAACTCGTTATAAAGATAAAAATGAAACAGAAAGAGAAGACGCTTTTTCATTCATGCCAAATCTTAAAATCAATGAAAAAAATGCCTTTTTATTCAACGACATGTCTGCAGTAGACCGTCAAGTCCAAGCCAAAGTGTTGAAAAGAACCAAGTAAAATGATATTCTATAAATAGATAATGGAGGAAGTTTATGAGTGGTATATGGTTATCAGGGGCAGCACTAACAATCGGTTTATTTTTAATAGGTATTTTCTTTACCAAAAAGAATGTCAAAACAGAAGAAGTAGAAGTCTATAAATGGATGATTATCCTAAATGTAATCTTTTGCACCAATGCTTTATTTGGCTTTATGTTTGCAAAAACAATAGATATTCCCATCATGGTAACAATCATTCAAAAACTACATTTAATTCTTTTGACAACAATTGCTTCTTGTCTAATGCTTTATAATGTAATTGTCAACAATTTAAAAGAAGAAACCAAACAACAATTTATAAAATATAGTAGAATCATTCAAATCATATTTATTATTTTAATCATAATAACACCATTACAAACGATTAATTATAAAGAAGTATTAGATGTCTCTGGTCCGTCTTATGATGTTGCGATGGTATCATTAGTTCTATATTTTATTTTAATGCTTATATTCAATATTAAATATTTTATCGCTAACCATAAAAACTATAAGAAAAGTATTCCTTTTGTTATTTTAATATTTATGTTTTTACTAGGATTAATATTAAGAGCTTATTATCCAGAAGTAATTACGGAAACATATTGTGTATCTTTTGTATTATTAATCATGTACTTTACAATAGAAAACCCAGACGTAAAAATGATTGCCGAACTAAATGTCGCAAAAGAAACTGCTGAAAAAGCGAATCGTGCCAAAAGTGATTTCTTATCGAGTATGTCACATGAAATACGTACTCCCTTAAATGCCATAGTCGGCCTATCAGAAGATTTAATGGAAAGAAGTAATGCTACAGGAGAAACGAAAGAAGATTTAGAAGATATCGTCCAAGCATCTAAAACACTACTTGAAATTGTAGGTAATATTATGGATATTAATAAAATAGAAAGTGCCAAAATGGAAATTACAGAGGTTTCATACAATCCAAAGAAAGAAATAGAATCTCTTGCTAGAGTAGAAGGTAGCAGAATAGGAAATAAACCTATTGAATATGAAATAAAAATCGCAGATGATCTTCCTTACCATCTAATAGGAGATAAAGCCCATATCAAACAAATCATCAACAACTTATTATCAAATGCCATTAAATATACAGAACAAGGGTATGTAAAACTAATTGTAAACTGTATTAATGAAAATGATATCTGTACCTTATTAATTACAGTAAAAGATACGGGACGTGGTATTAAAGCAGAAGATATTAATAAACTATTTACGAAATTCGAACGACTTAATATAGAAAAGAATACAACAGCAGAAGGAACCGGACTTGGTCTTGCCATTACTAAAAAATTAGTAGAATTAATGAATGGTAAAATTAATGTCGAAAGTAAATATAAAGAAGGTTCTATCTTCATGGTACAACTACCACAAAAAATAGATAAACTAACAAAACCATTAACAAATAAAGAAATACTAAATCAAGCAGAAATACTATCATCTACTGGTCCCATAAATTTAACAAATAAGAAAATATTAATTGTCGATGATAACGAATTAAATATTAAAGTTGCGAAAAGAAGTCTAAAAGATTTTAACTTTTCCATTGATGAATGTTTCAATGGACAAGAATGTATAGATAAAATAAAATCTGGATCAACGTATGATTTAATATTAATGGATATTATGATGCCAGTAAAAAGTGGAGAAACCGCCTTAAAAGAATTAAAAGAGTTAGATGGTTTTTCTACTCCCGTAATTGCGTTAACCGCCGATGCCATTGCTGGCTCAGAAGAAAGATATCTAGAAGAAGGATTTACGGATTATATAGCGAAACCATTTACCAAGGATCAAATAAAAATAAAATTAGAAAAAGTTTTTAAAAAAGCCAAAGAAAAAGAAGAAATATTGTAATATAAAGTAGATTTTTATCTACTTTTTATTTATAATTGTAGTTGACAAGTCACTGTAAAGGATGTGGAAAAGTGGAAGTAACAAAAGATTGGAAAGATTATGAATTAATAAAAACCTCACGTGGACAAAAGTTAGAACGTTGGAAAGATATTTATTTATTAAGACCAGATCCAGAAGTTATTTGGGACGAAGGCGATTTATATGAAGAGTATCATGACATCATCCATGCTGTCTATCACAGAAGTAATAAAGGGGGAGGGCATTGGGAAAATTTAAAGAAAATGCCATCTTCTTGGCAAGTAAATTATAAAAACTTAACTTTTAATATCAAACAGATGGGCTTTAAACATACGGGACTATTCCCAGAACAGGCCATCAATTGGGATTTTATGATAGAAAAGATAAAAAAAGAAAATAGAAAAATAAAAGTTTTAAATTTATTTGCCTATACTGGAGGAGCAACTGTCGCTTGTCTTTCTGCTGGTGCCTCTGTTACTCATGTGGATTCCTCTCGTGGAATGATAGAATGGTGTAAAGAAAATGTAAAAACAAACGGCTTAGAAGATAAAGAAATACGTTACTTAGTAGATGACGCTGTCAAGTTTGTGGAAAGAGAAATTAGAAGAGGAAATACTTATGACGCTATTATTATGGATCCCCCTAGTTATGGTAGAGGAGCAAATAAAGAAGTATGGAATATTGAGAAAAGTCTAAGCTACTTAGTAAATATTTGTACTAAAATATTAAGTGATGATCCACTATTTTTCCTAATCAATTCTTACACGACAGGCTTATCTTCAACCGTATTAAAAAATATATTAACATTAACAGTAAATAAAAAACATAAAGGTAAAATTACTTGTGGAGAAATAGGCTTAAAAGAAAAAGAAAGCGAAATTATCTTACCAGCAGGTATCTATGGAAAATGGGAAAAAGATGAAGATTAATATTTTATATGAAGACAATCACTTAATCGTCGTAGAAAAACCCATCAACATGTTAAGTCAGAGTGATAATACCAAAGATCAAGACCTATTTACCCTAGTAAAAGAATATATCAAAGAAAAATACCAAAAACCTGGAAATGTCTACTTAGGACTCGTTCATCGCTTAGACCGTCCAGTAGGTGGAATCATGGTATTCGCAAAAACATCGAAAGCTGCCAAAAGATTGACAGAACAAATCCAAAAACATGAAGTAGTAAAAGAATATCTAGCAATAGTACAGGGCACAATCCAAGAAGAAAAAGGAACCTATCAGGATAAGATAAAAAGATTAAGTAATGGTAATAGTATAATCGCAAAAGATGGAAAAGACGCTATATTAGATTATCAAGTTCTAGAAAGAAAAGATGATAAAACCTTAGTAAAAGTAACATTAAAAACAGGAAGACATCATCAAATCAGAGTACAATTTGCCCACAACAACCATCCCTTATGTGGAGATCAAAGGTATGGAGTAGAGGATAAGACCCAAATTGCCTTATTTTCTTATCATTTAAAATTTACCCATCCTACAACCAAAAAAGTCCTAGACTTCTATTTATTACCTCCAAAGAAAGACTATTGGACAAGCTTTACACTGTCAAAATATGTACAATAGATAAAATGTTTGCAATTGCAAATATTTTTTGTTATCATAGTATTAGAATAAAAAGTAGAGGGAGTCGATATAATTATGGATTTTAGTTTAGATTGGTTTTTATCAATACCGGGATTATTAATAACAGGAGGAGTATTATTATTAATTATCGCATTAATTATTTTAATTGCTACTTCTGGTAAAAAGAAAAAAGAAAAGAAACAAGAACAAGCAGAAACTGCAGCACCAGCACCAGCAGCAACTCCTGCTCCTGAAGCAGTTGCTCCTACAATGGATGCAAATCAAGTACCAACAGGTGCGGTACCAGAGATGAACTCTCCTGCAGTAGATAATGCAAATATTATGGATATACCAAATCCAGTGCCAGTAACACCAGAGCCTGTTTCCCCTGCAACAAT
>CAJLUG010000018.1 GCA_905209745.1 uncultured Mycoplasma sp. | reverse complement strand
AAGGTGGTACCACGAACGATTCGTCCTTATAGGATGAATTGTTCGTTTTTATTTTAAGGAGGAAAGTTATGAAATTATTTGAAGAGTTACAATGGAGAGGTTTAATTAAAGATACAGCTGGAGAAGATTTAGAAAAAGTTCTTAATGGAAATCCTATTACTTTTTATTGGGGAACAGATCCTACGGCAGATAGTTTACATTTAGGACATTACTCTTCTTTAGTTACGGCAAAACGTTTGGCAAAAGCAGGACATCATCCTCTATTATTAGTAGGAGGCGCAACAGGACTTATTGGAGATCCAAGACCTACTGCTGAACGTGAGATTATTTCTAAAGAACAATTAAATAAAAATTTAGAAGGAATTAAAGAACAAGTTAGTCGTATTTTTGATGGTAAAGCAGAAGTTGTGAATAACTATGATTGGTTTCATGGATATGAACTTACTGATTTCTTAAGAGATGTTGGTAAATATATTAATGTTAATTATATGTTAGATAAGGATATTATTCGTAGAAGATTAGATTCTGGTATTACTTTTGCAGAATTTACATATACATTAATACAAGGATATGACTTTTTATGGTTATATGAGAATAAAGGTTGTATTTTACAAGCAGAAGGATCTGATCAATGGGGAAATATTACGACTGGGCTTGATTTAATTAAAAAGAAAACAGGTAAAGAAGCTTATGCTTTTACTATGCCACTTGTCTTAGATAAATATGGTAATAAGTTTGGTAAGAGTGAAGGGAATGCTTTATGGCTTGATCGTAATAAAACTTCTAGTTATGAATTATATCAATACTTGATTAATGTCGATGATGAGATGGTTATTTCTTATTTAAAAATATTTACTTTCTTAAGTCCAGAAGAGATTATGGAACTTGATAAGTCTAATCAAGAAAATCCACATTTAAGAGAAGCACATAAGGCTTTAGCTCGTGAGATTATTACAGATTTACATGGAGAAGAAGCTTATTTAGAAGCTGTTAAAATTAGTGAATCTTTATTTAAGGGTAATATTAAAGATTTGACTGTAAAACAGTTAGAAGATGCTTTTCATGGTACAAAGCCATTTATTATTTTAGAGGATTTAAATATTCTTAACTTCTTAGTTCAATATGGTATTTGTTCTAGTAAGAGAGAAGCTCGTGAATTTGTTTCTAATCAATCTATTAGTATCAATGGAGATAAGATTTCGGACTTAGATTTTATTGTTACTAAAAATGTGGCGATAGAACAGAAATATGTAGTAGTTAGACGTGGAAAGAAGAAATACTTTATTGGTAAATATCAATAAGAATGTAAAATCTATCTTAATCGATAGATTTTATTTTGCTTTTTTATAAATTTTAATATCTTTTTGTTATAATAATAATAGAGTTGGAGATGATGTGTGATGCAACGATATATATTTAAAATTATTTTTGTTTTGGTAATTATTATGCTTCTTGTTCTTGCTTTTTTTCTATTTTTTAAAAAAGATGAGGAAGAAGAAGTGATTTGTTTAGATTCTATTTACGCTACCGCTTCTAGAGAAGAGGAAGTGTTTGCAGTTGGTGTTAACAATAATAATGAACATCACTATACAAAAGCAAAGATTGCTCGATATAATGAGAAGCAGGAAAAAGTTTGGGAAAAACTTTATAATAAAGGATATGATAGTGAGTTTTTGGATGTAGGTATTGATCAAAAAGAAATTATCGCTGTTGGATATGTGGAAGAGAGTAAAAAGGATCATAAAAATAATCATTCTAAAGGACTATTACTTAAATACGATTTGGATGGAAATTTAGTTTATGAAAAGACTTATCATAAAATAGGGTATAATTCTTTTTCTAAAGTAGTTATTAATTCTGATGGTTATTATGTGATTGGTACAGGAAGAAAGAATGGTCGGAAAGTAGGAATATTATTAAAGTATCAGCGTGATGGAAAGCTAGCTTGGGATATTTCTTTTGATGATGGAAGTTATTGTAGTTTTAGTGATATGGTTATTTATCAAGACTATATTTATGTTGTCGGTAATATGAATGCTTCTGGGATACTTTTAAAATATAATTTAGATGGAGAACTTATTTCTAAAGTAGAAAATACGGATGTTACTGATTATGGTTTTTCAAGTATTTGTGCTAGTAATCAACATCTTGTTGTTTCTGGAGCAAAAAGGGACTCTAAGGATCCTATGTTAATTTGTTATAATCTTGATTTAGAATATGTAAATGATACTTCTTACGATACTGATTATCCTAGTATTTTTACTAAAGTTACTCTTGATCATAATCAAGATTTAGTAGTATTAGGGTCTTCTGTAGAGGATCAGGTTCATTATTCTTTTATTGGTAAATATCGTAATAATTTAGATCCTGTACAGGTTGTTGATTATCATAATGATACGGATGATTATTTTACGGATATTGTGTTTATTCATGATACATATCTAGTTTCTTGTTATTCGTATTATAGTGAACAAGGATATCTTAGTAAGTTTTTAAATTATAGTTCGGCATTAAAGTTATTGGAGGTTAGTGGATGAAAATCACATTAGTTAGACATGGACAAACTGACTGTAATTATGAAGATGTTATGCAAGGTAGAGCAAACCATTTATTAAATGATACAGGAAGAAGACAGTGTCAAAAATTAAGGGAAAAGTTAAAAGATGTTTCTTTTGATTATTGTTATATGTCGCCACTAATTAGAGCTGTTGAGACTGCCTTTATTTTGGTTGGTGATAGGGTTGAGACGTTTCCTGATTCTCGGTTGATAGAAAGAGACTTGGGAGAGTATGAAGGTAAGCCAAGAAGTAGTTATGATGCTAAAAAGTATTGGGATTATGATTTAAATTCTAGTGATTTAGGAGTAGAGGAGGTCTCTTCACTTTTTTCTAGGTGTCAGGACTTTTTAGATTATGTTAAGGAAAAAGATTATCAACATATTTTAGTCGTCAGTCATGGAGCAGTTATTCGTAGTCTTCGTCATTTATTATTAGGACATCCTCTTTCTGGTAATCTATGTGATGGTGATATTCCTAATTGTTACTGTGAGACATTTGAAGTCAAAAAAAAATAGGTCTTAGACCTATTTTTTACTTGTTGTAGAATTCAACGATTAATGCTTCGTTAATATCAGCATTAAGTTCATTTCTTTCAGGAAGTCTTACATAAGTTGCTTCCATTTTAGCTTCATCATAAGTGATAAAGTCTACACGTTTTGAAATTTTAGCTAAGCTTTCAGCTACTACTTTTAAGTTTTTATCATCTTCTTTAAGAGAAATTACATCTCCAACTTTTACTTGGTAAGATGGAATATTAACTTTTTTACCATTTACAGTTACATGTCCGTGGTTTACTAATTGTCTAGCTCCACGACGAGTAGTTGCGAAACCTGTTCTATAAACTAAGTTATCTAAGCGTGACTCTAACATTCTTAAGAAGTTAGTACCAGTTACACCTTTTAATTTAGAAGCTTTTTTGAATGTGTTTTTGAATTGTCTTTCGTTTAATCCATACATAAAACGAACTTTTTGTTTTTCTTTTAATTGTGTTCCGTAATCAGAAAGTTTACCTTTACGAGCATTTCCATGTTGTCCTGGTCCGTATGGACGACGAGCTAATTCTTTTCCAGTTTCACTAATTGAGAAACCAACACGACGAGCTTTCTTATAACTTGGTCCAGTATATCTTGCCATAAACTTATCTCCTTTCCATAGATTACAATCACCCAATGACTTAGCCGTATATTAGGGAGTTTTTCTTTCTCTTTCGCGTAAACAGCAATTGTTACTTGATTTTTTGAAAAACACTTTAACATACTCTAAATCCGCTGTTTCAAGTGAATTGCAGTTATAATTATATGATAAAACTATTGATATGTCAATAAATTTCTTTGCTTGTTACTAGATAATATGCTAAATAGAAAAAACATCTCTATTTATTTAACGAGATGGTTTGTCTTTGTATCAAATTCTACAAATTTCTCTGTTTTTTACACTTATAATAATTTTCATAAAGGTAACTACTTTATGATTATTCCTTATATTTCAATAATTATATGGTGTTTGACTAAAAATTTGACTAAGAATAAAGTTTATTACTAGTAAAACTTACTAAATTATAGAATAGTATTGATCTTTTTCATTGAAAAAGGTACCAAAATATAGTATATTTAGTATGGTAAATAGTAGAATTTTAGAGAATTTACCAATCATAAAGTAGTTACCTTTATGATTATAACATATTGTAATATCAACGTCTAGCAGGGATATTTTAGATTACTTGGAGGAATTTTATGAATAAATATCAAAACCTTTTAAAAGAATATAAAAAAGAAATGATTGCTTTTTGTATTTTTATTATTGGTATTTTTGCATTTTCTATCTCTTATGCTTTCGCAGCAGTAGAGCCTGTAAGAAGTATTGTGATAACTTCTGAAAATACCGACTTTGCATCAAGTGAAGAAGGATCTTGGCAAGTAACAAAATCTGGATACTGGACAAATTATGGAGAGGCAGAAGTAACTCTTGATGTAGATACCTCTCTTATGACCAATAATCAGTATACCGATATCATTTTTGTATTAGACATTTCTGGCTCTATGGCAGGTGAAAAACTAGACAGGGTAAAAAGTGACTCTAAAGAATTAATACAAAGTTTATTATCTAATCAAAATAATCGTGCAGCTTTAATCACATTTGATACGAAATCTCAAATCATATCAGAATTAACGAATAACGAAGAATTGTTATTAAATGAAATTGATAATATGCAAGATACAGGTTCAACCAATTACTATCAGGCATTAGTTAATGTAGATAGTATTTTGCAAGATTATCAAAAAGAGTCTGGTAGAGAGATGATTGTGTTATTTCTAACCGATGGATATCCAAACGTTGATACACCAAATCAAATTACTCAGTATCAATATCTAAAAAATGCGTATCCATACATTACAATCAATGGAATTCAATATGAAATGGGGAATAGTATTTTAAATCCTATTAAAGAAATTAGTGATAATCAGTTTATTGCCGATATGGAAACCTTAAATAATGTTTTATTTGATGCAAGTGTTGTCACTTTTACCTATGAAACCTATCAAATTGTAGATTATATTGATAATGAAAATTTCTATTTAGAAAGTACTGATGATATTAAAGTAACTACTGGAAAAGTAGAGTTAACAGATGAAAATGGTAAACAGAAAATAACATGGACACTAGATAATTTGAAATCAGGATTCGATGCAAATCTAACGATGAAATTAAAACTAAAAGAGGAATATATTGGTCAAGGAGGAGTTTTTTCAACAAATGAAAGGACAGAAGTAATTAGCAAGATAGAGAATCAAGAAGAAGACATCTTTACAACAGAAACGCCCATCTTAGTAGATAACTATCAAGTAATTTATGATGGAAATGCTCCTGAAAATTGTAACGTAAGTAATGTTCCAAATTCTGATAATTATTCTGTTTATAGTACAGTAGAAATGTCAGATAAAGTACCAACTTGTGAAGGATACGAATTTAAAGGATGGACTATTACGACAAAAGACGTCACAAGAGTAGGAAAGGATTACTTTATTATGCCAGAAAGTGATGTCATCATCAAAGCAGAATGGAGTAAAGTGAAAATTACTAAAGCTATGAATGGAACAGTTTCTGTTGGACCTGCTCCAATTATGAAAGAGTATTATTATAGAGATGATCCTGATGAAGGAGAGGTATATAGTACCAGTGATTATCATAGTGATGAATATCGACATATGGTTGGAAGTATTGTAACAAAAGATAATACGGATATACCAGATAGCGCTATAGAATCATGGGATGTAAGTGCAGCCGGAGACGGTAGTGTTATTGCTTATATTGAAGATGATGGAAGTGGAACAGGTACCTATAAAGTAACAATAGGAGGAAATAAAAGAATAATAGCCAATCCAAACTCAGCAGGTGCATTTGCATATTTTCCAAACTTATTAACAATTGATTTAACTTATTTGGATACCAGTCAAGTAATCAATATGGGTGGGAGTGGTACTGGTACTGATGATTATGGAGCAGTAGATTGTGGAATGTTTGCTTTAAATCAATTTTTAAAAACGATTACGTTTGGAGATAAATGGGATACAAGTAATGTAACAAATATGCATTCTATGTTCATGGGGTGTTATGACTTAACAAATCTAAATGTAAGTAACTTTAATACAAGTCGAGTAACTGATATGAGTCATATGTTTGAAGACTGTAGTAGTCTAATGAATCTAGATTTAAGTAGATTTGATACTCATCAAGTAACGGATATGCGTTATATGTTTTATGAATGTAGTAGTTTAGCAAGTCTAGATGTAGGCACCTTTGATACAAGTCAAGTAACAAATATGTGTTACATGTTTTGTGGTTGTAGTAGTCTTTCAAGTCTAGACGTAAGTCATTTTAATACGAGTCAAGTGACAGATATGAGTTGGATGTTTTCTATACTTGGTTTAGACAGTTTAAACTTAAGTAATCTTGATACGAGCAAAGTAACAAATATGGATGCTATGTTTTATGAAAGTTATGGTTTAACTAGTCTAGATTTAAGTTCTTTCGATACGAGTCAAGTGACAAGTATGGCTTTGATGTTTGAAGGATGTACTTCTCTTATCAGTTTAAATGTAAATAATTTTAATACGAGCAAAGTAACAGATATGGATTCCTTGTTTAATTCTTGCAGCAGTCTTTCGAGTTTAGATTTAAGTTCTTTTGATACGAGCAAAGTAACAAATATGGAAGTTATGTTTGTTGATTGTAGTAATCTCACGAGTTTAAATTTAAGTAACTTTGATACAAGTCAAGTAACTCGTATGTATGCGATGTTTTCTGGATGTAGTAGTCTTACTAATCTAGACATGCGAAATGCCATCTTTAACGCAACAAGTTATTCATCTATGTTTTCTTCTGTACCAAACGGTATTGCTATTATCGTAAAAGATGCTACAGCGAAGACATGGATAGAGTCAAGGCTTAGTGATGCTAGTAGAACTGGAACTGTTACGATTGCTGGTGCATAAAGTATAGAGTGTCCTTTGGAGATGCTCTTTTTCTTTTTATTGGGTTTTATTACCAATAATTTCTTTTTAAAATTTATGAAAATTGTAGAAATATGTTTGCTGTTTGTGATAGAATATGAATAGATGATAAGGTGGTGACTTATGCAAGGACAGTTTTTAATTATTGGCTCTTATTTTGTCATTTGTATTATTATTGTTATTGTTGCACTACACTTTATCCGTAGAGGTATTAAAAATAAGTATCGTAAGAAGGTATCAGAGTTAGAAGTAGCTAAGAATATGGTAGCTAGTACTCCTATTTCTTTGGAACTTTCTAAAGTAGAACCTATTATCAAGAATGATAAGATGGAAGAAAAGTATAATGATTGGCAAGATCGTTTCGATGAGTTAAGAGAACATCGTTTATCTATTATTGATGATATGCTTATTGATTTAGATATTTATATTGATAAAAAAGACTATAAGACTTGTGTTTATCGTTTGGCAAAGACAGAACTTGAAATTTATAAAGTTCGTGAATCTGCTGAATATTTATTAGATGAAATTAAAGAGATAACATTAAGTGAAGAAAAGTATCGTGCAATTGTTACAAAGTTAAAAACAAAGTATCGTGAACTGAATAAAGAATTTCAAGATCATAAACAAATGTATGATGAGATGCAAGAAGCAGTGGGATTACAACTGGAAAATATTGAAAGACGATTTTTGGATTTTGAAAAAGTCATGGAAAAAAATGAATATACAGAAGTTGTTCATATTGTAAAAGCATTGGACCAGATGATTGAACATATAGAAATTGTAATTCGAGAAGTTCCTGATTTATTACTTATGGCAAAACAAATTATTCCTAATCGTATGAAGGAAGTTAAAGATTTATATGATGATATGGTAAAACAAGAATATCCACTAGATTATCTTAATATCGATTATAACTTAGAAGAGTCAAGGAAAAATATTGATCAAATCTTAGATAAGATTAGAGTATTAAACTTAGAAGATTGTATGTTTGAGTTAAAGACTATGCTTGAATATTTTGATTCTTTGTTTGTAGATTTTGAAAAAGAAAGACTTTCTCGTAAAGTTTATGAAGAGATGGAAAAAGACTTCTCTAAAAAGCTTGAAAAGACTAATAAAATCGTTCAAGAAATTTATAATCAGTTAGATGATATTAAGAATATGTATGATTTAAATGATAATGATGTAGAAACCATTCATGAAGTGAATAAAATATTAGTTGTTATAAATGATGATTACAAGAAAATGACAGCTAAAGTCGAGGCGAAGTCTTCACCATACTCTATGTTGCATAAAGAAGTAGAAGAGTTGTCGGTTCGTCTTAAAGATATGGAAGAGGATTTAGATAGAGCTCTTAAATCTTTAGGTAATATGTATGATGATGAAGTTAGAGCTCATGAACAGTTAGATGAAATTCAAGTATTCTTAAAACAATGTAAAGAAAAGATGAGAGGGTATAAGTTACCAATTATTACTGATAATTACTTTGTACAGTTGGCAGAAGCTAATGAAGCAATAGAAGAAGTTATTAAAGAGTTAGAGAGAAAACCAATTGTAATTAAGACATTAAATACTAGAGTAGATACTGCTAGAGATTTAGTTTTAAAATTATATAACACGACAAATGAAATGATTAAGACTGCACAAATGGCAGAGATGGCGATTGTCTTTGGTAATCGTTATCGTAGTAGTTATAGGGAAGTAGATACAGGACTTATTGATGCAGAAGAGTACTTCTTTAAGGGTGATTATAAGAGGGCATTAGATGTTTCTATTAAGGCAGTATCTATTGTTGATGAAAATATTTATAGAAAGTTGTTAGCTATATATGATAATTAAGAAGAAAAAAGGGTTTGGAACTTATGAAATGTTAACTGTATGTGTGATGTTATTAATTATTTTTGTTGTGTTACTAGCTTATGTATTTAGAACTGATTATAAAGAAAAATATAAAGTTATGCAGTATAATGCTAAGATGTTTGCACTTAGTACTGTGAATTTATATTTAGAAGATAGCGAGACAGATACTTATTATTTACAAATGTTGATTGATTCAGGTGTATTTTCAACAATGAAGAATCCTTTTAAAGGGGAAAAGTATTGTAATAGTATGACATCTAAAGTAGTGAAGGGTGAAGATAATCAAAAATATGTTACTTTAGAATGTGGTAATTATTTAATTATGGATCAAGACTTTTTAGAAAAAAAATATACTATTTATCAGACTTCAAAATGGTCTACGAATAAAGATAGTAAATATAATCAGAATGTTATGTTTTATAATTATTTAGAAGATGGTAAAGAAGTATTTGATGAGTGGTTAGAAGAAGATATGTTCTTATATCAGTATAATAAGATGAATGGTACTAGTTATGATAGTATTAAAGCTATTTCTGATAGTGAGGTTGTTAGTAAGGAAATGTATCGTTATTTAAAAAAAGTATATCCTTAAGAAGAAATTTAGTTTTCTTCTTTTTCTTTTTGTGATAAAATAATGACGTTATTAGAGGTGAAGAAAGATGCGTGTAATTTTAATTAAATATGGGGAACTTACTACTAAGAAGGGGAATCGTAATTTTTTTATTAAGACATTATATCAGAATATTAAAAATCAGTTAAAGTCATTTGATGTTTCTATTTATAAAGATAGAAGTAGAATGTATATTGAGTTTTTAGATAAAGATTTAGAAGAGATTAAGAAAAAACTTAATTGTGTCTTTGGTATTCATGCGTATCATATCGCGTATATTGTCGATACTAATATAGAAAGTATTGAGGATATGATACTAGAGTTACTTCCTGATCTTTCTTTTCATACTTTTAAAGTCGAGGTAAAACGAAGTGATAAGAGTTTTCCTATTCATAGTCAAGAGATGAATCATCGTCTTGGTGGACTTGTTTTAAAAAATAAAGAAGGTATTACTGTTGATGTACATCATCCAGAATTATTAATTAAAGTAGAAATTAGAGAAAAAAATAGTTTTATTTATTTTCATGAATATCATGGAGCAGGAGGTTATCCTGTAGGAACACAGTCTAAGGGACTTTTGATGTTATCTGGTGGAATTGATTCTCCTGTTAGTGGATATTTAGCTATGAAAAGAGGAATTCCTATTGATTGTGTTTATTTTGAAGCAATTCCTCATACTAGTTTAGATGCTAGAAATAAAGTAGTGGAACTTGCGAGGAAATTAAGTTGTTATACAGATAAAATTCATTTACATATTGTTAATTTTACTAAGATTCAAGAAGAAATATATAAAAATTGTCATCCTAGTTATACCATTACTATTATGCGAAGAATGATGTATCGTATTATGGAAGAGTTAGCCAATAAATATAAAGCTGATGTTATTATTAATGGGGAATCTATTGGACAAGTTGCATCACAGACATTACAGAGT
>CAJLUG010000017.1 GCA_905209745.1 uncultured Mycoplasma sp. | reverse complement strand
TGTGGGATGCCGCTACTGCTAGTTGGGCTGCAACGCCTATTGTTTCAGGACCTACCGGCCCTACTGGGTCTACAGGACCAACAGGAGTGACTGGGGCGACTGGCGCTACTGGTGCAACTGGCGCTACTGGTGCTACGGGAGCATCACCTAACTTAACGATTGGTACGGTTTCTACTGGAGCACCTGGAAGTACTGCTTCTGCTAATATTACAGGAACTTCTCCTAATTTTGTACTTAACTTAACTATTCCTCAAGGACCTACAGGTGTAGCTGGTGTTACTGGACCTACAGGAGCATCTGGCACAACTGGTCCTGCTGGTGTTACTGGCGCTACTGGACCTACGGGAGCATCTGGTGTTACTGGACCTACCGGTCCTACGGGAGCTACTGGGCCAAGTGTTACGGGACCTACGGGAGCATCTGGTGTTACTGGGCCTACTGGACCTACGGGAGCTACTGGGCCAAGTGTTACTGGACCAACTGGGGCATCTGGTGCTACTGGACCTACCGGACCTACAGGAGCTATTGGGCCAAGTGTTACCGGACCTACTGGAGCATCTGGTGCTACCGGACCTACGGGAGCATCTGGTGTTACTGGGCCTACTGGACCTACGGGAGCTACCGGACCAAGTGTTACTGGACCTACAGGAGCATCTGGCGCGACTGGACCTACCGGACCTACAGGAGCTACTGGGCCAAGTATTACTGGACCTACTGGAGCATCTGGCGCAACTGGACCTACGGGAGCATCTGGTGCTACTGGACCTACTGGACCTACGGGTGCCACTGGACCTACCGGACCTACTGGACCATAGTTTTTTCCATAGAAAAAGTCCTCGTGCTGAGGACTTTTCTTATGATTTTTTATTTACACTACCAATTTTATATGATATAATCGAGGCGACAAAAATATGTTATGTATTTTGTCTTTTACAATGTTGGTGAGGAGTTGAGTGTATGTATTGTGAAAATTGTGGTAAAAAACTTAATGAAGGTGCTGATGTTTGTCTAAACTGTGGAAAGAAGGTAAGAAAAGAGGAAGAACCAAAAGCAAACAATCAAGGATTTCCTGTGCAAAACATTCCTATGCAATACCAGCCTATTTCTATGTGGGGATATTTTGGTTATGAAATTTTATTTGCTATTCCAATCATTGGTTGGATTATCCTTTTGATTTTTGCTTTAGGAGGTACTTCTAATATCAATGTTAGAAACTTTGCTAGATCTTATTTTTGCTTACTAATTATTATCGTTATTCTATTTGTTATCATCGCTGGTGTTGGTGTTGGTACTTATTCTACACTTTCATAATTATTATCCACATAAAAAGTGCTATTGGTTAGCACTTTTTTATTTTGTTATTTATTTGGATCTACTAATATCTTTACTGCGTCATCTGTTCCTGACGTTAAACGTTCATAAGAAGTTTGGACATCTTTTAAACCAACAATGTCATCGATAAATTTTAATACATCTATTTTTTTCTCAGCCATTAAATCGATACATGTTTGAAATTCTTCTTTGGTATAACCAATCGCACCTCGGATGGTTAATTCTTTCATTACACCTACAATGGTTGGAATCGTTACAGTTCCTAGAGATACTCCTACTAATACGACAGTTCCACCTGGTTCTACTGTCATTAGAGAAGTTCCTACGGCAGGAGAATTTCCACAACATTCAATGACAACATCAAATCCTCCATTTGTTTTTGTTACTAAATTTTCTACCATTTTTGTGTCTTTGGCATCAAACCATTCATCAGCAACACCTAGTTTTACGGCTTTTTTACCACGTTCTTTATTTGTTTCTGATAAAGCAACGTAACTAGCTCCTTCCATCTTCGCAAACATTGCGCTTACTAAACCGATGATACCACCACCGATTACTAATACTTTATCTCCTACTTTAATATCTGCAAGATGGATAGCGTGTAGTCCTACGGCGGTTGGTTCTACCATAGCTCCTTCTTCATCACTTACACTATCTGGTAATTTTAATACCATATCAGGTCTAACTTTGGTCTTTTTCGCTAATCCTCCAGGATTTGTTAGAGATAGTCCTGTAGCGTGATTCCAAGTTTCAGGACAGTACTGCGGATTTCCTGATAAGCAAGCTTCACAATGTCCACAAGGAGAAATTGGTAGAGCCGTTACTCTATCCCCTACTTTTAAATCATTTCTTTGACCAGTACTAGTTACTACTCCTGAATACTCGTGTCCCATGACTAATCCCATTGGTTCTCCTGCTACCCAATAGTGAATATCAGACCCACAAATTCCACATTTTTTAATATCAATCACAACATTTTCGGAATCTACACTTGGTTCCGGTATTTCTTTTATTTCAAACTCTTTTACATCTTTAATCGCAACAGCCTTCATATACTTCCTCCATTATTCTTAGTGCTATCATATCATATATTTTATTTCTTAGTGACATTTTTCTTTCATTTTTCATACTACTTTACATATAATACATGGAAAGGGTGTTTTATGAAAGTTTGTGTATATGCAATTAGTAAAAATGAAGAGAAATTTGTCTCAAAATGGGTAGCTTCTATGAAGGAAGCTGATGAAATTTATGTATTAGATACTGGCTCTACCGATCAAACAGTTTCTTTATTAGAAGAAGCTGGTGTTCATGTAAAAGTGGAAGTTATTGATCCTTGGCGTTTTGATGTCGCGAGAAACAAATCTTTAGAAATGGTACCTGAGGATACTGATATTTGTGTATGTACTGATTTTGATGAAGTCTTTGATCCAGGATGGAGAGAAAAAATAGAAAAAGCTTGGCAAGAGGATACTACTCGTTGTCAGTATACTTATCATTGGAGTCTTGATCAGGATGGTAAACCTGTCGTTAGTTTCTTTTTAAATCAGGTACATAAGCGTTTTGGATATCGTTGGACGCATCCGGTTCACGAAGTATTATCTTATGATTTTGGTGAAGAAGTGGTCGCTAGTTGTCCCGATGTTATCTTAAGACATTATCCGGATATTACAAAATCTCGTAGTAGTTATTTACCTCTATTAGAACTTTCTGTAAAAGAAGATCCAGAAGATGATCGTAATATGCATTACTTAGGTAGGGAGTATATGTATTATGAGATGTGGGAAAAGTCTATTGAAACATTAAAAAAACATCTTTCGTTAAAAAATGCTGTTTGGAAAGATGAAAGAGCTGCTTCTATGCGATTTATTGCTAGATGTTATAAGCATTTGGGGAATTTAGAAGAAGCAAGGCGATGGTATTCTTTGGCATTTTTAGAAGCTCCTCATTTAAGAGATGCTTTGGTTGAGAAAGCATTATTAGAATATGAAGAAGAACAGTATAGCGAAGTAGAAAAATTATGTTTTCGAGCTTTAGAGATTAAAGGACATGAAAAAACATATATTAATGAGCCATTTAGTTGGAATAATACGATTTATGATTTACTTTCGATTAGTGCTTATTATTTAGGAAGATATGAACAGGCTGTCTACTTTGTCGATATTGCTTTAGAATATACTCCGAATGATAGCAGGCTACTTAATAATCGTAAATTATTTAAAGAAAAAGAAAGTTCCTTTTAACTTTCTTCTTTTGTATATAAATTGATTTTGTTTTCTTTATAACACTCTAAGATTTTATTCCAAATGATACTTTCTACATAACGACCTTGTTTGGGACTCATTAAATATCTTACTGTTAATTCAATGTGGTCGTCTACTACTTTGGTATAGATTACAGGATCATATTTATTGAAATAGATACGATTGGTAGTGTTAATATCATTGATTTGGGCTTTCATTTTTTTAGGGATATTTTTTATTACTTCAATATTATTTACAATCTTATATAATTCTTGCTTATTCTTGGTTAAGTCACAGTCTAGTGTTACTTTTACTGTCAATTCATCCCAGACATATTTAAATCCTTTATTGATATTTTTTATTGGTTCTGTAAAGACAATGGAGTTTGGAAATGTTACAATTACTCCAGTTGACTGACCATTTTCTTCTTTGGTTGAGATTTCTAATACTTCAAAGTTTAAAGAGGAAATATTCATGACGTCACCTTTGATATCTTTAATTTGAATTCTATCTTCTACTTGGAATGGTCTTGTAACTTTGATATAGATTCCACAGAAGAAGTTTAGAATAATTTCACGTAAGGCTATGGTCATGGCTGCCGATAAGACACTGATTAGAGTCATTAAGTTTTGAATATATTCATCCCAGATAAATAAGAAGAAAATAATTTCTATTACATTGATAATAATCTGGTATGTTTGATTTAATAAATATTCTTTTCTACCATAGACTTTTCTTTGAATAATATGTTTACCAAATTTTTTTAGAAACATAAAAACAATAATAACGATGGCTGTAGATAGCGTTAATGATATATACGTTACGTCAATGGTTGTGATATCACTTAAATATTGGCAAATTTTATCAAATAGCTTCATAATTTTCCTCCTTTGTAATGGTAGATTATATCACTTTTTTTATGTTATCGAAAGAAATCTACCATACTATATGTGAAAGTTTATTGTCTGTTTACATAATTTGACACTAAAAAGATAGTATATTATGGTTCATGCACTATCTTTTTTAATTCATTAAATAAAAATTCTTTGGCTTTATCATCATTTTCTTTTAGAATTTCATTGGCTAGAGATTTGATTTTTGTTTTCTTTTTATTGTCTATATCTAAATATTCTAGTTTTTCTAAAAATTCTTCAATCGTTTCATTGATGGTCATTTCTTCTTCGTCTTCTTTTTTTAACATATCTTTTAAAATTCCAGTTCTTTCTAAATCTTCTTCTGACATATCATTACTCCTTCTTTTATGGTTTTAGGACTTGTTTTAATGTTCCTTTACCATCTTTACATGTAATATGAGCGATACTACCATTTATTATTGTCATCTTAGGTGGTACGTGACCAATATCTGCATTGAAGATGATTGGTAGATCTTTACTGAATTTTTTTAAGGCTTTTTGATAAGAAAAGTCTTCATTAAAGCACATTGGAAAACATACTCTTCCTACTATGATTCCTTTACAATATTGAAACCAACCTGCTTGTCTCATTTGTTCTAACGTTAAATAAAATTCTTCGGCACTTTTAGAAAATACATCGAAGTAGAAAATAATGCCATCTTTTTTATACTTTTCTATAAATTCTTTGGTTTGGTCACAGGGAGTTCCAATGATATCTTTTAGGCAATCTAGACAACCACCAATGATTCTTCCGGTGATGTCTACTTGTTCTTGGTTGATAGATTCCCAAATTACTTTTTCTGTTAAATGATAACCATCTTGTTCTTTATTCTTTTCTTTTTGAAATTTACTAAAGCTATGTTGTTCTAGGATGTTTCCTTTTAAAATCTCTAGGGTATTTTTTAGAGAATTATGTAGTTTTTCTTGGTCAAATCCTCCGGCATTGGGTCCATAAATTGTTGCGATATCTAGGAATGTTGTCGTGGTGTATAGAATTGATGTTGGATCAGAATAGCCCATCATCCATTTAGGATTTTCTTTGATATGATACCAATTAATAAAGGGTAGCATTTCTAGTAAAAAATCTCCACCGGTTGCGAAAGAAATCATAGAAATATTAGGGTCTAATACTAATTCATCTAATTCTTTGGCTCTTTGTTTGGCAGGTGCAGATACTATTCCTTTTTCTCTTACACTTTTTGTCTCTTGTAAGTTATATCCTTCTTTTTTTAAGTTAGTAAGAGGCTTTTCAAAAGATTCTATATCATCCCCTACTCCTGCTGATGGTGCGGTAATTCCAATTGTTAATCCTCTTTCTAAAAATTTAGGATAGTGCACGATGATTCTCCTTATGGTTATCTAAAATATTATTAATTACAATTAAGATAATACTTACGATTGCCATAATTACAGCGGTTATTAACATTGGTGTTGTTGATATCGTTATAGTTCCTTCTAGAGATTCTACTACTAAGTTTAATACTAAAGAAATACTAGCACCAATAAGGGCAATAAAAATGGCAGAAATGATTCCAGCAATTCCTATATTTACAATCCATTTGTAGTATGGCTTCTTTAATAAGGCAATTATTATAATCGCAACTACTGAGATGATAGCCATTAACATAATAAATTGATTTGATGTCATTGTATGATAACTTGATAACATGGTCTTAGCTTCTTGGGGCATACTTTCTTTTGTTTCTGTTATCATATTCTTGTAGGCCTCGTTTAATTCTTCACTATTTTCTAATTCATTGATTGCACTTTCTAATTCTTCATCAGAAATTTCTCTGTTTAATTCTTGTTCTATCAAGTCTTTATTTTCGGTAATGATTGATTTAAGTTCGTCATTAATTTCTAAATTACCTACTTCCTCTGTCGTTAGATCGTTGATGATTTTATCTGTGTATTGATTGATTACAGCTTGTACTTCTTCGTTGTTTTTAATTTCTTCTTCTATTTTTGTTTTTTCTTCTTCTGTCAATTCCGGAATATTTTCTTGTAGTGTCGTCGTTAGTTGGTCTGCCACTTCCACTTTGGCATATTCTCCTATTAATTGTTCGTTTATGGTCTTTTCTGCAAAAATCACGGTTAGTATTAGGGTAAAGGTAAATACTAATACAATTGTTAGAATACCTCTGATAAATGTTTTCATAACTCCTCCTTTGTTGGCTCTATTATAGCACAAAAAAGTAATTCCGTGATAAGAATTACTTTATTTCTTTACTTTACATATGTCTAGTTGTTTTTATCATTGTCTTAGCCTTTGATATTCCTTGTTCTAATACTTCATCTACTTCTTTACCATAGACACTCTTGGCCGAATTATAAGCAAGCATACAGATAGTCATTGGTCCTACTGCTCCTGTTGGTGGAGTGATGAGAGATGCTTTGGGATAGACACTTTCGAAATCTACATCCCCTACTGTTTTTTTCTCTTTATTTTTATGAACACCAACATCTATTACGATTGCACCTTCTTTGATGAAATCACTTGTAATATATTCTTGTTTGTTTAGGGCTGCTACTACGATATCACAATTTTTAGTAATACTTTCTAACTCTGTCGTTTTAGAATGACAAATAATTGGAGTTGCATGATTTCTTAACATTAAGTGAGCTAGTGGTTTTCCTACAATATTACTACGATTGATAATAGCAACTGTTTTACCCTTTAATGGAACTTCATAAGTTTTTAATAACGTTTCTATTCCATGGGGAGTACAAGGGATTAAAGTATCCTCATTTAATGCTAGTCTTCCTATCGATGTTGTGGTTAGACCGTCTATATCTTTTTGTGCAGAAATTCTATCCAATATTTTTCTTTCGTATGGCTCTAGTTCTTTTGATAATGGTAGTTGTATCATGATTCCTGTTATTTTAGGATCTTCATTTAATAATTCGATATAAGATGCAAATTCTTCTAAATTGGGATTTTCAAAGTGGACACTTTGAAAATCAATCCCTGTTTCTTTCTGTATTTTTTTCTTTTTCATTTTGGCGTACATCTTTCCACCAAAATCATTTCCTACTGATACATCTACTACATTAATTTTTTTATCTCTTTTTAGTAAATAATTTCTTAACTCTTCATATAAAATACTACTTACTTGTAATCCATTTATTTTCTTATCCATACCTTACCCTCATTTCTATTTCTATTAATTGTAGTATATCATATTTTTTAAAAAAGAAAAAAGAGTAATGTTACTTACTCTCTTCAATCTTTTGTACTAGATAATTATCATTTTGATAATCGATTGTTACCGTATTGTTTGGTTTAATTTGACCTGCAATAATCATCTTAGATAACATTGTTTCTATGGTTCTAGATACTAAACGTTTTAGTGGTCTTGCACCATAATTGATGTCGAAGCCTTCTTCTATTAACTGTTCTTTGGCTTTTTTGGTTAAGTCGATTTTTATGTTAATATCTTTTAATCTATTTTCAATTTCATTTATAATTTTATCTAGAATATGACCGATGGCATCTTTGGTTAAAGGGTTAAAGACAATTACTTCATCAATACGGTTAATAAATTCTGGACGAAAATGTTCTCTTACATCTTTCATTACTAAATCTGTATTACCATCTAGAATATGTTCACTACCTAGGTTAGAAGTCATGATGATGATGGTGTTTTTGAAGTCTACTGTTCTACCATTCGAGTCGGTTACTCGTCCATCATCTAGAATTTGTAGTAATAAGTTTAATACTTCTGGATGGGCTTTTTCTACTTCATCGAATAAGACAATACTATAAGGATTACGTCTTACTGCTTCTGTTAATTGTCCTCCTTCTTCATATCCTACATATCCTGGAGGAGAACCAATTAGTCTTGATACAGAGAATTTTTCCATATATTCACTCATATCAATTCTTACCATATGACGTTCATCATCAAATAGTTCATACGCTAGTGTTCTTGCGACTTCTGTTTTACCGACACCGGTTGGACCTAAGAATAAGAAGGATGCGATAGGTCTATTTGGATCTTTGATACCACTTCTTGATTTGATTACGGCATCACTTACTAATTCTAGGGCTTCGTCTTGTCCCATAACACGTTTTTTCATGTTATCTTCTAGATGTAATAGTTTATCTTTTTCGCTACTAATTAGTTTGGCAACTGGAATATTGGTCCATTTAGCAATAATTTTTGCGATATCGTCTTCGGTTACCGTATCACTTAAGATTTTATTTTTTTCTGTGTTATTTAACTCTTCTAGTTCACTCTCTAGTTTTGGAATGGTACCGTGTCTTAGTATGGCTGCTTGTTCTAGGTCGTATTTATTTTCGGCTTGTTCTAGTTTAAATTTGGCTTCTTCTATTTCTTTTTTCTTTTTCTTGATGTTTTCATTTATATTCTTTTCTTTATTCCAAGCTTCTGTTAACTCTTGTTCTTTTTGTTTCATGGTTGTTAGATTTTTATCAATATCTTCACGACGTTTTTTAGAAATTTCATCTTTTTCTTTTTTGATTGCTTGACGTTCAATTTCTAATCTCATGATTCTATGGGTTAAGTTATCAAGTTCAAATGGCACAGAATCCATTTGTACACGTATGGTTGCACAAGCTTCATCTACTAAGTCAATGGCTTTATCTGGTAAGTAACGATCTGTGATATATCTATTCGATAGCGTGGCTGCAGCAATTAATGCTTTATCTTGAATTGTTACACCATGATGGATTTCAAAACGTTCTTTTAGACCACGAAGAATTGTGATTGTATCTTCAACATTTGGTTCTTCTACTTTAATCTTTTGGAAACGTCTTTCTAGGGCTCCATCTTTTTCTATATATTGTCTATATTCATTTAGTGTTGTTGCGCCAATTACATGAATCTCACCACGAGCAAGCATTGGTTTTAAGATGTTTGATGTATCCATAGCTCCTTCTGTTCTACCAGTACCTACAATCATATGAATTTCATCGATAAACATAATAATGTCGCCTTCACTCTTTTTGATTTCGTTTAGGACATTTTTAAGTCTCTCTTCAAATTCACCACGATATTTGGCACCAGCTACTAAGGATGCCATATCTAGTTCCCAGACCTTTTTATTCTTTAAGCTTGAAGGTACATCTCCTCTAATAATTCTTAGAGCTAATCCTTCTACAATAGCAGTTTTACCAACTCCTGGCTCTCCAATTAGAACCGGATTATTTTTGGTTTTTCTTGATAATACTCTGGTGATACTACGAATTTCTTCATCACGTCCAATTACAGGATCAATTTTACCATTTTTGGCGTCTTCTGTAATATCTCGTCCATATTTTTCTAGAACATTTTCATTTTGTTCTTGTTCATAATTATTATACATATTATCACCTCTTTCATAGTATATTATACTCATATTTTAGCACTTGTCAATATAGAGTGCTAATATTATTTTTAAAAAAAACCTTAAAGCTTTTTTAATAAAGATACGATATTTCGCATTTCTATTTAGTATTCACTTTAAAGGTTTTGTATTCCATTTTATTACTTCTTTTTGATAAATTCTTTTTGATTTACCATTGATGATTTTTGATTTGTACTTAATGATTGTTGATTATTATCTTCTGGTTCATCAAATAATACATTGAAATATTTATCAATTCCTACATTTAGGTCTTTCTCTTTTCCTGAGAATGTTAATACTGTCTTCTTAATAGCTTCTGCACCTAAATTATTAATTCTTTCAAAATTATCTCTTGATACATATAATGCCCATTTTCTTGAATCATTTACTAACTCTTTTAAAGCGTATTTTGCTTGATGTACATCTCGATTCGACGCTGTTTCTATAAATACGTCATTCATAATATTTAATATTTCTTTTCTTTGTTGGTTGGTCATTTTTTCATTTTCGTTTGCAAATGTTGTGTTTTTGACTTTAATAGGTTCACCTTTTCCATCATATTGTAACATTTTTCCACCATAAGAAATTCCACCATCAACACAATACATTTTTGTAAGTTTACCATTCTTATTACGTATCCAGTTCCCGAATTCTCCTCTTCTAACAGTTAATGGAGTATGTCCAATTACCATAATTGCATCCGTTGGTACTTCATCAATAGATATTTCTTCTAAATTATAATTGTGATCCAGTTTTCTATAGTGAATAATATTTCCTAATTTGTTATACTCTTTATCTTTAAATGGATAAGTATATAGACCAAAATATGAATCACTCAGTTTTGTAAATGAATATTCATGTAAATTTTTTAAAGAAAAATCAGGATTTTCTTCAAAAACTTTTTGA
>CAJLUG010000016.1 GCA_905209745.1 uncultured Mycoplasma sp. | reverse complement strand
AAATTAGAAGAAGCATATGAAGCAATGAAAGGGATTGCTGAAGCAGGTGGAAAAGTTTTATTTGTAGGAACTAAGAAACAAGCACAAGAAGCTGCTGAAGAGTGTGCTTTAAGAACTAACATGTATTTTGTTAATGAAAGATGGTTAGGTGGAACTTTAACTAACTTTAAGACTATTCGTTCTAGAATTAGAAGAATGGACGATATTGATAAAATGGAAGCTGATGGAACTTTCGATTTATTACCTAAAAAAGAAGTTATTCAAATTAAGAAAGAATATGCTAAGTTAGATAAGAACTTAAGAGGTATTCGTGAAATGAAGAGATTACCTCAAGCTTTAGTAATTGTTGATCCTCGTAAAGAAGAAAATGCAATTAAAGAAGCTCGTATTTTAGGTATTCCAGTATTTGGTATCGTAGATACTAACTGTGATCCAGATATGGTTGATTATGTTATTCCTGGTAATGATGATGCAGTTCGTGCAGTTAAGTTATTACTTGGTGTATTAACTAATGCAATTGCTGAAGTTAATGGTAATGATGTAATCGATTATGTTAATGATGATGACAAAGCAAAAGCTAAAGCTGATAAAAAAGAAGTAAAGAAAGAAGAAAAGAAAGAAGAAAAGAAAGTTTCTAAAAAAGAAGAAAAAACTGAAAAAGTAGAAAAAGCTCCAGTAAAAGAGGTTAAAGAAGAAGTAAAAGAAGAAAAGAAGGAAGTTGTTGATTATTCTTCTATGACTTTAGCTGATTTAAAGGCAAAGGCAAAAGAAGCTGGAATTAAAGGTTACTCTACTATGAAAAAAGCTGAATTAGTTGAAGTATTATCTAAATAATTATGGTAAACTAGAAATGAGGAGGGTGGATGGATTTTCACCCTTTTATTGTATAAAAAGAGGAGGATTAAGATGATTAAAGCAAGTGATGTTAAGGAATTAAGAGAGAGAACTGGAGCTGGAATGCTTGATTGTAAGAAAGCATTAGAAGAAGTTTCTGGTGATATGGAAAAAGCAGTAGATTGGTTAAGAGAAAAAGGAATTAGTAAAGCAGCTAAGAAAGAAAGTAGAGTTGCTGCTGAAGGATTAACTGATGGTGCTAGTGAGGAAAATGTGGCAGTTATTACTGAAGTTAACTGTGAAACAGATTTCGTTGCTCAAAATGAAGATTTTAAAAAGTTAGTTGAAAGTATTCGTTTAACTTTATTACATAATGAAGTAAGTACTATGGAAGAAGCTAATAAGTTAACTATTGAAGGCGGAGAGGAAACAATTGAAGAAGCTGTTGTTAACTTTACTGCTAAAATTGGAGAAAAAATTAGTTTTAGAAGATTTGAAAGAGTTGTAAAAAATGATGACCAAGTATTTGGTATTTACTCTCATATGGGTGGTAAAATTACAGCTTTAGTAGTACTTGGTGGTACTGATAGAGAGGTAGCAAGAGATGTTGCTATGCACGTTGCTGCTATGAATCCTACTGCTATTAGACGTAGTGAAGTACCTAGTGAATTAGTTGAAAGAGAATCTCACGTTATTAAAGAACAAGTTATGGCTGAAGGTAAACCTGCTGAAATCGCTGAAAAGATGGTTACTGGTAGACTTAATAAGTTCTATAAAGAAATTTGTTTAGAAGAACAAGCATTTATTAAAGATTCTAATATGTCTGTTTTAGATTATGTTAAATCTAATGGTGGAACTATTGATGCTATGATTCGTTTTGGTGTTGGTGAAGGTATCGAAAAGAAAGAAGAAAACTTTGCTGATGAAGTAATGAGTCAAATTCAAGGAGCATAATATTAGTTATGGTTATGGACAAGATGTCATATTGTTTGGCATTTTGTCTTTTTTTCTAGAAAAACGTGAAAGCTTTTCTTTCTTTTCTAAAAAGTTTATATTATAATTATATAGAGGGAGAAATATTTATGGAAAATGATATTATTGATTTAATGAAAGAGAATATGGAAAATACTCTTAAAAATTTAGAAAAGAGATTTACGACAGTTCGTGCAGGGCGTGCGAATCCTTCTAGTTTAGATGGAGTAGTTGTTGATTATTATGGTAGTATGACACCATTAAAACAGCTAGCAACAATTTCTGTACCAGAAGCAACACAATTACTTATTAAACCATTTGATAAACATTGTTTGTCTAGTATTGAAAAAGCAATTCTTGCAGCTAACTTAGGATATACTCCTAGTAATGATGGAGAAACACTTCGTATTGTGATTCCGCCACTTACTGAAGATAGACGTCGTGAACTTACCAAACAAGTAAAGTCTATTGCTGAAGATGCTAAAGTATCTGTTCGTAATAATCGTCATGAAGCATTACAAATGTTAGAAGAAGAAGACTTGCCTGAAGATATTCTAAAGTCTATGGAAAAGCAAGTACAAGAATTGGTTAATACTTATAATAAAAAAATTGATGAGATGCTAAAAGTTAAAGAAGGAGAATTAATGACTATTTAGTCTTGTCTTTTTTATTAATTTTGTTTATAATATCTCTATCGATGTTGATTAAGAAGTAGTAGTAGATGATTTCTTTATAGAGAGTCTATGTGTGGTGAAAATAGACAAGAATAGTTTATGAATTCGTCTTAGGAGTCCCTATAACAAAATTATAGGCGTTAATCGCGTTAAGATATTAAGTATAGTCAAGTAACTATAAATTAAGGTGGTACCGTGTCTTTGGACGCCCTTAAGTTATAGTTACTTTTTTATTTAGGAAGGGTGATAATATGAAGATGGATGAAGTTAAAAAGCAGATGTTGGAAGAATTAGGTCAAGTTCATGATTTAAAAACATTGAATGATTTGAGAGTCAAATATTTAGGTAAGAAGGGACTTATTACGGAGTTAAATAGTGAGATTAAGAATGTTCCTAATGAAGAAAAAAGGGAGTTTGGACAAAAAGTTAATGAACTACGTACATTGTTTCAAACTAATTTTGACGAGATTAAGACTAAATTAGAGGATGAAGAGTTAAATCGTAAGTTAGAAAGTGAAGCAATCGATATTAGTTTACCTAGTACTCATGTTCCTATGGGAGCACCTAATATTTTGGAGAAGTTAATTGAAGAAGTAGAAGAAGTATGTATGTCTATGGGATATGATGTTGTTGATGGACCGGAAGTAGAAGAAGATAAATATAATTTTGAAATGTTAAATATACCAAAGGGACATCCAGCAAGAGATGCTCAAGATACTTTCTATATTGAAGGAGAAGAAATATTACTTCGTAGTCAAACTTCTCCAGTACAGGTTCGTACTATGTTAAAAGGTAAAGGAGAAGTACCTATTCGTATGATTTGTCCTGGGAAGACTTATCGAAGAGATGATGATGATGCTACTCACTCTCATCAATTTATGCAGATTGAGGGATTACTTGTTGATAAGGATATTTCGTTATCTGATTTAAAGGGTACTATTGATGTAATCGTTAAAAAATTATTTGGGGATGATGTTGAAACACGTTTTCGTCCAAGTTATTATCAATTTACAGAACCTTCTGTAGAAGCAGATATTAGTTGCTTTAAATGTAAGGGAAAGGGTTGTCCTATTTGTAAGAATACTGGATGGATTACTGTTGTTGGTGCTGGAGTTGTACATCCTAATGTACTTCGTATGAGTGGCTATGATCCTGAAGTTTGGAGTGGATTTGCGTTTGGATTTGGAGCTGAGCGTATGGCCATGCTTAAGTATGATATTGATGATTTAAGAGTATTTTATAATACAGATTTAAGAGAAGTTAAGAATTTCGATAGAGAGGAGATTGATAATCGTGATTAGTTTGGAATGGGTCAAAGATTACATTGATATTAGTGATCAAGATTTAGAAGAACTTGCTGTTAAGATTACAGAAGCTGGAATTAATGTAGAAAAAGTAATTAGTAATCATATTGACAATTTAGTGATTGGTAAAGTTATCTCTTGTACTCCTCATCCTGATAGTGACCATTTAAATGTTTGTCAGGTAGATGTTGGAGGAGAAGAATTACAACAAATCGTTTGTGGTGCTTCTAATGTACGTGAAGGTATTAAGGTTATTGTTGCTTTACCTGGAGCTGTTTTACCTGGAGACTTTGAAATTAAGAAAAGTAAAATTCGTGGAGTAGAGTCTAATGGAATGATCTGTGCATTATTTGAGTTAGGCTTAGAAGAGAAGACAGAAGAAAATTACAATCGTGGTATTGAAGAGTTAAGTGATGATGCGCCTATTGGTAAAGATCCAATTTGTTATATGGGACTTGAATCTACTTTATATGAGTTAGATATTCATAAACATCGTAATAATGATTGTTATTATCATATTGGGTTTGCTTATGAGATTGCGGCTATATTAAATCGTAAAGTAACATTACCTGATTGTCATCATAAAGAGAGTAGTGACTCAGTTAAGAATCATTTTAGTTTAGATGTAGAGACTAAGAAATGTCCTTATTATTTAGCTAAAATGGTAACGGATGTTAAAATAGGAGAGTCCCCTGAATTTATTCAAAGACGTTTAATTGCGGCTGGTATGAGACCTATTAATAATGTCGTTGATATTTCTAATTATGTTATGTTAGAGTTTGGACAACCTCTACATTTCTTTGATAAGGATACGTTAGGGGACCATATTTTAGTAAGAGATGCCAAAGAGGGAGAAGAAGTTGTTACTCTTGATGGTAAAGATCGTGTATTACGTAGTAGTGATATTGTAATTACGGATGGTAAAAAGCCTGTTTGTATTGCTGGTGTTATGGGTGGAGAAAATACAGAAGTTACAGAAAACACGAAAAATATTTTAATTGAGTCTGCTATTTTTGACGCTGTTAGTATCCGTTATACAGCAGAACATTTAGATCTTAGAAGTGAAGCAAGTATTCGTTATGGTAAAGGATTAAATTATGAATATACGATGATGGCAATTGATCGTGCTTGTCATTTATTAGAAAAATATGCGAATGCTACTGTGCTTGCAGATACAGTTATGTATGATAATGTGTTAAAGGAAGAAAAAGTCGTGGAATTTTATCCTGAAGAAGTAGATAAAATGTTAGGAATTCATATTACGGAAGATGATATGAAGCATGAACTTGATCGATTAGATTTTCCTTATACATTATCTGATCATAAGTTTAGGGTCGTAATACCAAATCGTAGACTTGATGTTGATCCTAATGTTAATGATATTGCTGAAGAAATTGGTAGACTTTATGGATATCAAAATTTAGTTTCTACCTTACCTAGTGTTGGTATTCGTCGTGGAGAATATGTAGGAGATGTTAAATATCGTAAAAGAATATCTAAGAGACTTCGTAGTTTAGGATTTAACGAAGTAAAGACTTATACATTAGTATCTTCTAGTATGGCTAGTAAGTTTGATTATGAGAAAAAAGAAAGAATTACACTTCCTAATCCGATGAGTGTTGATAAGAGTATTCTTCGTACTACGTTGATACCATCTTTACTTCAAGTGTATGAATATAATAAAGCTCGTCGTGTTAATGATGTTTTGATTTATGAAATTGCCAAAACATATGATAAAGACTATGTAGAAGATAGTAAGATTACGATGTTAGCGAAGGGTAATTATTTAACTAATTCTTGGAAGGGTTCTATTCCAGTAGACTTTTACTTAATGAAGGGAATTGTTGAAGAGTTACTTGATAGTTTAGGATTTAGAAATCGTTATCAATTTGTAAAGAGTGAAATTGATGATTTACATCCTGGTATTTCTTGTAGTATTTTACTAGATCGTACTCCTATTGGTGTTTTGGGACGTGTTCATCCTAAAGTATGTAAGGATGAAGTATATGTATGTGAGTTATCTTTACAAAAATTAATGGTTAAAGTAAAACCTTTAAAATATAAAGAAGCTTCTAAATATCCAACCATTTCTAAAGATGTTGCTTTCGTAGTACCTAGAGAATTACCTTCTAGTGAAGTAGAAGCAACGATTAAAAAAGCTGGTGGTAGATTACTTCGTGATATTTATCCATTCGATGTTTATGAAGGAGAGCATGTTCCAGAGAAAATGAAGTCTATTGCTTATAACTTATTGTTTATGGCTAATGATCGAACTCTTACAGATGAAGAAGTTATGCAAGTATTTAATCAGATTATTGAAAAAGTTACGAAAGTTCATTCTGCAGAAGTACGCGATAAATAAAGATATATTAAAACGAGACTATTGGTTAGCCTCGTTTTTTTTGTCTTCTTTTTCTAGGGTTACTTTTAGTTTGGTATTTAGATTTAGATGTTTTACGGTATTTAATGGTAGAAAGTAGACGTTATATACTTTTCTTTTTGGGAAAATATATTTTTCGGTTTTCATTTTTTCATACATATATAAGATATTATCTTCTTTATCGGTTAAGACAATATCTATTTTTTGACATAGGAAGTTGGTGGTTACAAACTTTTTATGTTGGAATCGTACGCCATAATCAATGGGTTCTAAGACAAATTTTAGTCCTTTAAAACGATTCCAAACACCTACTAAGTCATGAATTTTAATTTTTTTCTTATTTACTCTTATATACATCCTATTCCTTCTTTCTCTTTTATTTTATCATCTTTTCTTTCATTTACAAAGTATATTAATTATGATATTATATAAAAAGAAATGGAGGTTATGATATGAGTGGACATTCTAAATGGGCGACAATTCATCGTAAAAAAGGATTAATTGATGCAGCTCGTGGTAAAGTGTTTCAAAAATTAGCAAAAGAAATTATGGTTGCGGCTAAGGGTGGTAGTCCTGATCCGGATCAGAATGCAGCGCTTAGATTGGCAGTAGATAAAGCTAAAGCTCAGAATATGCCTAAAGATAATATTATGAAAGCAATTGAAAAAGCAGCTGGTAATACAGAAGGAGAAAATTACGAAAGTGTTAGATATGAAGGTTATGGTCATGGAGGAGTTGCTTTCATGGTTGATTGTTTAACAGATAATCGTAATAGAACAGCTTCTCAAGTACGTAGTGCTTTTACTAAAGCAGGGGGAAACCTTGGAACTGATGGTTCTGTTAGTTATATGTTTCATCGTCAAGGATCTATTGTAATTCCTGGAGAATACGATGAAGAGACTATGATGATGGTAGCAGTTGATGCTGGAGCAGATGACTTTGAAAAAGTAGAGGACCATTATTTAATTACTACGAATACAGATACTTTTAGTGATGTAAAAAAAGCTTTAGAAGAAGCTGGTGTAAAAGAATTTTTAGAGTGTGAGCTTACTTATGTTCCAACTATGGAAGTTACCTTAGATGAAGAAGGAGTAGAGAAAATACATAGGTTAGTTGAGACACTAGAAGATTTAGATGATGTACAAGATGTATATTATAATTTAAAAGAAGAGTAAATAGGAGAGATTATGGAAAAAGAATCTAAGCAAAAGTTAAAAGAAATTAATACACAGTTAAAAATTTATATCAATGAGTCAACATTTATTTCTAATTCTTGTCGTAATAAAGTGATTCGTCTTTTAGGAGATGCTTTTGATATATCTTTACCAATTGAAGATTTTCAAAATATTGATGTTTCTTTATTAGAAGATGGTAGTATTGTTATGAGGGATGAAGTATATAAATGTAGTCAGAACTTAACGTTTGATGAAGTTCTTATGCGATATGAAAGTTTTAAAGAAAAAGCAGATTCTTTATTAGAAAGAAAAGGAAAGGGTAAGTTTCAACCAAATGATACTAGTAATATGATTAATATTTTTGTTGTATTACTTATTTTAGGATTATTGGTAGCACTTAGTATTTATACGATTCGTTCATTTATTAGTGGTAATTTTATTCAGTGTATTTGGTTAATTCTTTTCTTATCTTCCTTTTTACTTCCTAGTCTTCGAGAAAGATTTTTTCAAGCTTATCATTATATTAGAAGAAAGTTTAGAAAGTAGACAACAATTCTTTGTTGTTTTTTCTTTGTTCGATTGCACGATTTTTGGCTTTGTTATATAATTATCTATGGAGTTGATCTTATGTATGATTATATTAAAGGAATTGTAGTAGAAATTAAAAATAATGCGATTGTATTAGATAATCATGGTGTTGGTTATTTAATTTATGTACCTAATCCTTATGCTTTTATTGAGGATAATGAGTATAAAATATATGTTTATCAACAAGTAAAGGAAGATGAAGAGAGTCTATTTGGTTTTAAGAGTTTGGAAGAAAAAGAATTGTTTTTAAAACTAATTAGTGTTAAGGGACTTGGTTGTCGTATGGCTTTACCTATTTTAGCTGTTGGGTCTCCTTATGGAATTATGGATGCTATTGAGAGAGAAAATATCTTATACTTGAAGAAGTTTCCTAAGATTGGAGATAAACTAGCAAAACAAATTGTGTTAGATTTGAAGGGTAAGTTAGAGTTTATTGGTGTTGGTATTTCTGATGATGAGGTTGAGGTACAAGAAGAATTACGAGAAGCTCTACTTGCTTTAGGATATAAAGAAAAAGAAATTCAAAAAGTTATTAAAGAAGTAGATTCTACTTTGAGTATTGAAGATCAGATTAAGGAAGCATTGAAGTTATTACTTAGATAGGAGGGTTTATCATGGATGATGAGAGTGTTGTTACAAACTATCATTTAGATGATGATCAGGTTATGGATAATACGATTCGACCTGAAAGTATTGATGAATATATTGGTCAAGAGGATGTTAAAGAAAATATACGTGTTTTCGTAGAGGCTGCTAAAATGCGTAATGAACCTTTGGATCATGTGTTATTATATGGTCCTCCTGGATTAGGTAAAACAACGCTTGCTTTTATTATTGCTCATGAATTGGGTACTAATATAAAAACAGCAAGTGGACCTAGTATTGAAAAGAGTGGAGATTTGGCGGCTATTTTATCTTCTTTAGAGCCTGGGGATGTACTTTTTGTTGATGAAATTCATCGTATGCCTAGATATATTGAAGAGATTTTATATCCAGCGATGGAAGATTTTTCGTTAGATATTATTGTTGGTAGTGAAGGAAATAGTCGTAATATTAAAATTGATTTACCACCTTTTACGCTTGTAGGAGCAACGACTAGAGCAGGGGATTTATCGGCTCCTTTAAGAGATCGTTTTGGTATTACTTCGAAGTTACAATTTTATACAGTAGAGGAGCTTCGTGATATTATTAAGAGAACAGCTAGAGTATTAGATGTTCCAATTACGGATGAGGCGGCTTTAGAACTTGCAAAAAGGAGTAGGGGTACTCCAAGAATTGCGAATCGTTTGTTTAAGCGAGTTCGTGACTTTGCTTTGGTTGAAGGTAATGGAGAAGTGGATATTGATATTACTGAAAAAGCATTAAATCGTTTGCAAGTAGATAAATTTGGACTTGATCGAACCGATCATGAATTATTACTTGCTATTATAGAAAGATTTAATGGGGGACCAGTTGGAATCGAAGCACTTAGTAGTTCTATTGGAGAAGAGGTTACGACCATTGAAGATGTATATGAGCCATATTTGTTGCAGACAGGATTGTTAAAAAGAACTAGTCGTGGTAGAATAGCAACAGATAAAGCTTATTTAGTTTTAGGGATAGAAAAGAAGTAGGTTTGGTGATGTAGTATGAAAAGATTATCTTTTGAAAATGTAAGATGTAAAAAGGATGTTTTAGATTTTATTATTGATCATCCTGATAAAATCTGGGTTTCAGATGATATTTTAAAGCAAAATTTAGATAGTTTAGCAACGCTTCCTGAGGAGTTGGACAATCGTTTTTTAGGTTTTGTTAATTATGTCGATGAGTTCTATTCTTCTTATGGGTATTATGATTTTTTAAATCAAAAAATTTCTACTATTTTGGCGGGAGCTAGTTATTATAAACATTATTATGATCAAATTTCAGAACTTAGTGATGGGGAGTTATCTATTTTAGCTAAATTTTCTTTTGTAGCTCCTGTTGGTGTCTATTCCAAGTATCTTTCTGTTTTTAGTAAAGATATTCTTTCTACTATTCAGAGTAAGACAGATGATTTTATGCTTTATGATGATTTGATGTCTTATGTCTCTTTATCATTGGAGGATGGTTGTCCTATGAATATGATTAGTTCTAATTTAAAGAATATGTCTTTACAAACATTAATGGAACAGGAGAGGTTTTTAGATCAGAAAAAGATGAGTGAATTTGATCATACTTTTAATGTATAAATATAGTTTAGGTGGGGCGTATGAAAGATGAAATATTAGACCGTTTTTATCATGTTTTATTACCTAGTGTTTCTAGTGGAAAAGGAGCTGTTATCGATGGCTTTTTCTTTAATGCTTCTTTTTCTACTAGTGAGCTTATAGGAGATAAGGAAGTAGATATTCCAGTTATTGATATTAAAGATAAAGATGAATTTAATCAAGCACTTGTTTCTTATGTTTCTTCGATGCTTTCTTTTTTAGAAAGATATCCTAAGTTACAAGATATTGATTATGTTTATTTTAGGGGAAATACGGAAGCTATGATTGATGCAAGTCTATTAAATGTATGGTTTAATGCGACAGAAGAGGACTTTAGAAATCCAGTGGAGTTTTTAAATAAAAGAAAAGCTTTTTTAGATAATATGGATTGTATTAATGAGTATCAAAAAAAGCATATTAGTAAAGAGTTTATAGGAAAAGTTCCATACCATTTTGAATATTATGTAGATACATGGAATCCTTCGGGAAATGAGACTCCATATGTTTTTCGTAGTAGTATAGTATCGGGAGAAGATAGAGTAGATTTTCCTAATATTGCTTTTGGTCTTGATGGAGAAGAGTGTTATGTTTATGCTGTTCATGGTAAGAAAAAAGAAGAAAGTAATGCGGTTGAAAAGAAATTAAATCGTATTTTGTATCAGGCCAATAAGAACGTGGTGGACTCTAGTCCAGAGGAAAATATTCGTGATGTTTCGGTTTCTAGTGTTTGTGCACTTACTATGTTTTTGGATTTTTTACATCGAGTTTCTGTTCGTGAAATGATAGTAAAGGGAAATTATCCTATTCGCAATATGGCTAAGATGCAAAATCAAAGAGTTAGTTTTGGAGAGTTTACGGGTATTTTAAATAATTCTATTAATAAATACTATCGTAATTTCTTTAGACTTCAATATCATTTTCCAGAGGTAAAGCTTCTTTCTTATCCATATGAAATTGATAATTCTATGCATTTGGCTGTTCCAGATAGTATTTCTTATCAGGATGATTTTGTTCATCAAATTTATGCTGGATTTGATGCTAGAGAGAATGATAGAAAAAAGTAAAAGTTATGTTTGCAAATTTATGTGCGTTGTGTTATAA
>CAJLUG010000015.1 GCA_905209745.1 uncultured Mycoplasma sp. | reverse complement strand
AGAATCAAGTGAACTCCTAAGGAACGTCCAATACGAGCAATAGAGATTAATTGATCCATAAATTCTGGACGTTGGTCTTTTAGTTCGGCAAACTCGTCACTTACAATAAATAAGTGAGATACTGGCTCTTGAACTAATCCTTTTCGATATAAAGCTTGATATTTATAAATATCGATTGTACTTTCATTTAGGGAATCTCTTGCAGCATTGAATATTCTTTGACGTTTTCTAAGTTCGCTTTGAATAGAGGCAAGGGAACGATTCATCTCAATAGTATCTAAGTTGGTAATTGTTCCTGCTAGATGAGGAAGTTTAAGTCCTGTTTCTTTATTTTCAAAAGCTCCAGTTAGTCCTCCACCTTTATAATCAATCAATACGAAAGATACTTCGTTTGGATGATAGTTTAAAGCCATTGATAGAATATACGTAATAATAAACTCTGATTTACCAGATCCAGTCATTCCGGCGATTAAGCCATGTGGTCCATAGAATTTCTCGTGTAAATCTAGTTTAAATATTTCTCTATGTTTATCTACTCCGATTGGTGCTTGTAATGATTTCGTTGGATCGTTTGTTTTCCAACGATTTAGAATATTTAATTGTTCAATCATACCAACATTATACATCTCTAAGAAACTAAGACTTGCTGGAAGGGATTCTTGTTCTTTTGATATATCTATTGGAATATTGGCAAGTATTTTACAGCATTCATAAATATTTAGGGTATCATCAAAATCTGCAATGAATTCTTTTTGTTTATTAGATACTAATTCATTTTCAAAGACACCAGATTTTTTATCTCCAACACTAATAAATGTTTTACATTCATTTGGAATATTTACTAATCTTGGACTAATTACAATGATACTAAAACCAATATTTACTTCTAAGGAACAGATATCTTTTACTAATTCAATATCACGAACCATTTTATAGTCATCGGTAATTAGAACATAATAAGGTTGATATTTGGTATAATCTTGGGTATTTAATTCTCTCTTACCATTATTATCTCTATATTTTCTTGCTTGCATTTCTTGTTCTAGAACAAGAGATATTTCTTTAGCTTCATCTAGGTTGGTTGCGAAATAACGAGTTTCACGGTCATTACTCCAACAATGTGGTAATACTTTTAGATAATCCCAATTGGATTCATTCTTTTCGTTTGTAAATAGAATAATTTTTAAGTCTTCATAACTGTGATAAGCCATCATTTGTAGAAGTAGTCCTTCAATAAATTGTTGTTTCATTGTTGCCATACCAATGATTGCAGTTACTCTATTTTTAATAAAAGATAAAGAGATCGGTACATTTTCTAATACACGAGATTCTGCACCTAATTTATATACTTCTTGTAGTAGGTTGTCATCTTCTAGGGAGAAGTGTTCTTCTGGGAAACTAACATTACCTTTTAATTCTGTATTTCCCATACCTAGTCTTAAATCTAGGAAGTCTTCTTGGTTAATTTCTCTTTCCCATAGATTTCTTTTTTTGCTGTAGATGACATCTTTGGTTACCGATAATGGTACATAGTTATCTACTAGAATTTGTCTTTGTACTTTCATTTCTGTATCGATTAGTTTTCTTTTTTCTTCAATATATGCCGTATATTTATCTTGACGTAATTTTTCTTTTTTCTTACGTTGACGTCTTTGATATCTTTTTTGTAATATTGGCCATAATAACATGGTCATTAACATTGCGAAAGCCATGATTAAAGTTGGCATTGCACTAGATAGATCTCTTGTTCCATCGATTACTCCCATTAAAGAGGTATAACCAATGGATACTGACATTAATGCCATAGTCATCATTGGTCCTACTGTATAGATGATTGGAGTCTTGTCTTCTTCTATTTTTCCAGGAGGAGAGTCTATTTTAATATTCACAGGTTCTATCATTGTTTTAAATCTTGGAGCTCTGAAGAAATAATCATCTTCTTTATAAAATTCTGTTCCTTCCTCATCTGGGTTATCAAACTCGATTTGGTTTTGTGTAATTGGATGTTCAACTTCAAAGGTGTTACTATCAAACTTAATAAAGTTACTGATGTTGTTTACAATAATGCTATCTTTCATCACGATGATTTTTAGTCCCATGATGAAAACAATATCACCATACTCTAATGGTTTGGTAGTTATCGCAACATTATTGGCATAAGTACCATATTTACTATTTAAGTCTTGAACGACCCATTTACCTTTATTATAGATTAGTCTTGCATGTTGTTTTGATACTAAAGGATAACTATAATTGATATGAGCTCTAGAGTCATTACCAATTACTATTTCTCCTTCTTTTTTTAGGTGTAGCCAATTAATATCGGCATCCATGGTTGGTGAACAATATAAAATTACATATTCATTATCTGTATTAATTTTTAAAAAGAAAAGGCTGTAATCTCTTAATATCGCAGAGTCTACTTCTTTATCTCCAGACATAATTTTGGTTTCGAAGTCACTTTTAATTTTCCATTCTCCATGGTATTCTTCTACATTGATTAAGTTTCTAACGTTTCCAAGATAATCATTATCTGTAATCCAGTAATTTCCAGATACTTTTGTTGGCAAAGTAAAATTATAGATTTTTGTCTTTTTTATCAATCTAACAATCATACCATCACCAACCTTCTTTATCTTTTTACTCTAGGTTAATTATATCTTTTTTTTTGTTTTTTTACAACCTATATTTTAGGCTCTTTACCCTTTTTTAAGTAGTTTACGATTCCTTGGGTGATGGATTTTGATAATTTTTCTTGATAGCCTTTCTCTTGAAGGAGTTTTCTTTCGGTTGGGTTTGATAAATAACCGCATTCTACAAGGACTCCTGGTATGGTTGTATTACGATACATATAAAGGTCTGTTGTTGTGATTTTTCTTGTTGAATTTAAGTCTTTTTTAAACTCATTCATGATAGATTTAGCGAGTAGTCTATTATTGGGATTAATTTCGTTATATAAAACTTCTGCTCCAGAAACAGAAGTGTTTTGATACCAATTGATGTGAATAGAAATATATAAATCACACTTTTTGTCATGGATTAGTAATAGTCTTCGATATAAGTCTCCTCTTTTTTTGGCAGGATCATAGATTGATGATAAGTCTTCGTCTTTTGTTCTTGTCATATAGACGGTTGCTCCTTTTGATACTAGTTCTTTTTTTAGTACTTTGGATATTTCTAGGTTGATGTCTTTTTCTAAGATATCTTGATACATCGTACCTGCATCTCTTCCTCCATGTCCAGCATCTACCATAATTTTTACACCTTCTAGCGTAGTAGGTTTTGCATAAATTACTTGAAGAGAAAAGACTAGCAAACAAAAAATAATTAGTAGGAAGCTTTTATATTTTAGCTTTAGCATAAACTCACCTACTAATTATATGATTTTTTCATTTAGATTTTGCTTTTTTGATTTAATTATTTATAAAAATCACTACTTTATTTTTTATTGACAGATATAAACCATTTCCCTATATTGGTATCCATAAAACTTTCGATTTCTTCTTCAGTCCTTTGTTGTTTTTCTTTATATAATGGATCACAAACTATGAATTTATTGTCTTTATAGCCTGTTAATAAAATGGCATGATATCCATTTGAAATTTGACCTGCTAAAATGATTAGGGTATCTTGCATTAGTTCTTCTTTTAATAATTTTGTGTTAATTTCAACTCCATTGATAACTTTCGTTTTCTTTTCTTCTGCTCTTTTTAAATATTCTTTATATTCAGTCATTACCTGTTGAAAGTCATAATCATCAAATACCTTTTTATCGTTATTAAATAATTCTTTATCTGAATGATATATCTTTGTATTTAAACCATTTTTAGAAAAATGATATGCTAAAGCAGAAAACGGTGTCCCTACTACATATTTTGAACCATAAAGTCTATAATATCTTTTTTCATCATACCAATTTGCTTTTTCTATTACTTTGTAATACTCTAATACCATTAACATACACGCTATAGCACAGGTATCTTTTCTTTGCTTGTATGGATGCACATCTTTGTCCATATAAATCCCTTCTTTTTT
Organism: uncultured Mycoplasma sp.; assembly: GCA_905209745.1. Lineage (GTDB taxonomy): Bacteria > Bacillota_I > Bacilli_A > RF39 > UBA660 > Faecimonas. The sequence goes on along the minus strand of CAJLUG010000015.1, from coordinate 7,646 downwards.
TATTATATATTCCTATCATATCATAAAATCAAAAAGAACGTAGGATAAACGTTCTTTTCATCTAATTTAAATATTTTATTTTTGTTCTAATATTTGTTTTACTTCTTTTTGTATTTGATCTCTTGTAAATGGTTTTGATAGGTAACTTATAAATCCTTCTTTAATATATTTTTCTTCTGATCCAGCTACTGCATCGGCAGTTAGAGCTACTACTGGTATAGAAAAGTCACTTAATTCCTTTAATTCTTTTAGTGCAGTCTCTCCACTTTTTACCGGCATCATAATATCCATTAATATTAAATCATACTTTTCTCCATTTTTAATTTTATCTATGCATTCTTGTCCATTATAGCATTCATCTATTTCTAGATTTAAATCAGAAAGTAGTCTTTTGGCAACTTTTATGTTTAGTGTATTATCATCTACAATTAATATTCTTTTTGCATTATTGACTTCTTTTTGTACTGGTACTTCTAATGTTTCTATTTCTTCTGGTTGGTTTACTTGATTACTATTTGGATTAATCATTTTACTTATTTTTTGTGGAAGGGTTACCATAAAGATAGAACCTTCTCCAAAATTACTTTGTACATTAATTGTTCCATTCATCATAGTTACTAATGACTTTGTAATTGCTAAACCTAGTCCCGTACCTTCTGTTGTGGTGTTCTTTTCAATATCAAGTCGTTCAAACTTTGTAAATAATTTATCAATATTTTCTTTTTTGATTCCTCTTCCTGTATCTTGTACTGAAATAATTAATACACAATTTGTATCTTTATTAATACATTTAACATTTAAACTTATTTGTCCTTTTTCTGTATATTTAATTGCATTCGTTAATAAGTTGTTGATTATTTCTTTTACATGAGTTTTATCTCCAATTAATTCATATGGAATATCTGGAGCAATATTCATTTTAAATTCAATTGGCTTATCACCTATTCTCATTGTAGTTACTTTAGCCATTTTAGTTATTTCTTCTCTAAAATTATATGGTTTTTCTATAATATCCATTCTTTCACTTTCAATTTTATTAATGTCTAAAATATTTCCTACAATTTCTAGTAAAGTCTGAGAAGCACTTTGAATATCATCAATATCTTCTATTACTTCTTTTGGTACATCATCTTTGTACGTTGCGATGTCTTCAGACAAACCAACTATAGCATTTAATGGAGTACGGATTTCATGTGACATACTAGATAAGAAATCACTTTTTGCTCGATTGGCTCTTTCCACTTGTTCTTTTGCTAAATTCAACTTGTTTATCATCTTCATATCAGGGTTTTCAATTGTGTGATACATGATAACTGTTATTAATACTATAGCAGGATTAACAATATAGTTTAAGCCAGGAAATGCCATTTGAATAATTAACATTATAATACCAAAAAATGCGAGTGCATATATTGGTATATATTTTTTACTTATACTATTTTTAAAATCTCTAATAATACATATAATTTGGAAGATAAATCCTAAACCAAATACAGTATAGGTATAGAACACTGATAATCCTAATGCGGTTACACTTTCATTATCAATTGTAATAGAAATTGGTAATAGAAGAATCATTATTATATGAATTAAAACTATTATTGAAAATATTTTTTTAGTTTGATTTATTTTTTCTTCTTTTAACCATGAAACACATAATGTATAAAAAGATAGTGTAGTAATCCAAGTTGCTAAACTAATTAAATATATTTTATTGCACATCGCAATTACAGTTTTATTAATTTCTACAGTTGGAGTTACCATTAGTCCTAAAATAAAGCCACTTATTGATACTATCATTGTAATAATTAATAGTCTGGAATAAGTTTCATCTTCTACTTTCTTTTGCCTATCTTTTCTAAAGAAAATTATACTTATAATTATAATTATTATTAATGCATAAATATTTAATGTTAAAAACCCTAATGTATTTTGCATGTATCACACCACCTATTATTTCTTTTTTGTCATTGTTTTATTTTTCCCCTTATTTGAAGTATATACTTCTATATTACCTACAGATAAATTTGTTTCTTCTACATCCACATTTATTTCTGTGCCATCTAGTCCTTCTTTTATTAATTCATTAAAGCTTACCTTACTATTTTTTGAAAGTGGCATATTTTTTCTTATTCTAAATTTAGAAGGTATTTGTCTTGATGACATTGTTGGATTTGCAATAATTTGTTGATATACAATTTCTTCTACTAATTTTATCTTTTCTTCATCATTATAATCTTTATAATCATTCAATACCAAATGAGCAATTGGCATTAAACCTCTTTGTTTATCATCAAAATATTGAACAATTCTACAATATTTTATTTTTTCATTTTCCTCAATTATTTTCTCAATTTCATGTGGTTTTACTTTATAACCATCAAATCTAGTAAATGAACGGTCTTTTCTTGCATCAAAGAAGAATATTCCATCTCTATTCATTTTAACTAGATCTCTTGTTCTAATATAACTGTTTCCGTCTAATTCATAATGAGGAACAATTACTTTTCCATCTAATATTCCATTAGTAACTGCTGGAGATGATACTGCTAATTCTCCTTCTAATAATTCTTTTTCTTCATCAAATGCTATAGGAACTAATTTATCATCTACGTTTGGATTGACAACTGTATAAATAGTATTGGGAAGTGGTATACCGATTGAGTCGTATTTATTATAGATTCCTTGAGCATAAGAGCCACACCCACAATATTCACTCATTCCGTGTCCTTTTTCTACTATTGCTTTACTTCCTTTCTTCTTTAACCATTTATTTAGTTTTTCTTCATCTTCTCTTGTCATAGAATCACCACCATAAATAATTCTTGTAATACAAGACAAATCTTCGTCATCTAAATATTCACATTCTGGTAGTGATGCAATCCAAGATGGAGTTCCTAATATTACATTGGGATGATATTTTTTTAATAAATATCCAAACTCATTAATTTCAAATTCTGGAATATCAATACTATTTCCACCACTAGCTAAATTTAATATATAATTATTATCCGCTCCTAACGGTGAGAAGAATGGTAATTCATGTAATATTTTATCTCCTACATTAAAATTAGCTCCCGCTTTAAATAATTGTTCTGTTCCTGATATTTGATTCTTGTTTGTTAAAGTAATTGGTTTTGGTCTTGCTCCAGATGTTCCTGAAGTATGACCGATATAATTTAATAATTCTCCATCATATACTGTTTCAAATTGTACATATTTACAGTCTCTTATTAAATCATTTGCTTTTATGACTTTTAATGGTGATTTTTTTATAGCTTCTTTATAAATAACACTTTCTTGTTGCATCTCATTAATTTTTTTATATAATGCTTCATATACTCTTAACTTTTTTATTTTAGTATTTTTAATTCTTATGTTTCGCAAATTATTATAGGCTATTACATCTTTTAAATAACTAATTTTTCCACTTAAATTCATAGAATCTGTTGCTGATATAGTAACAATGTTACTAATTCCTAATTCTTTTAATTCATTTTCAATTGGTTTTAACATTGCTAAATAACATTTATCTAACGCAATAATATAATCTGCACCTTCATATTTTATAATTTCTAAAATCTTCTTTGCATTTGCTTCTAAATCCATTGAATCTGGTCTAGGGTCTATAAAGTCTGATACTGCCCCAATTTGTGAACTTGCTAGCCATAACATTCCACTTTCTGGAATGTTTGGTACTAAATACATAATTCTACTTCCTTTTGATACACCTAATCCAGTTAACATTTTAGAATATGTATCAACCTTTTCAAATAATTCCCTATAAGTTATCTTTTTTCCGTAATATGTTTCAGCTATTCCTCCTAAGTTATGAGTATTTTTTTGTTTTATATAATCTGTAATATTAGTTTTTGGATCTTCTTGATTCACCTTTTCTTGATTATAGTATTTCATCCATGGTTTTGATAAATGTGGATATTTTTCATTTTCTTTCATCTTTCGTCTCCCCTAAATATAAATTTTACTGCACTTCTTAAACATCTATATTATAACATAAGAATAAAGTGTTGTGTATGTTTACATTTTTATTATAAAAATTAGGACTAAATATTATTTAATATAAACTTAATAATTTCGTTATCAAATTTATACAGTTCATGTTTTCCTTCTTCTATGATTTTTAGTTTTAAGTTATTTTTTAAACAAAAAGCTTGTATTTCGTTACATAAAACAGTCTTATCATCTGTACCCTGAATAATTGCAATGTCATTAAAATTATAGTTCTTAACTTCATTATTTGCTTTTTTTAATTCAAAATAAGTTTTTGGATAAATTTTTATACCATTATATAATGGCAAATATTCGTGACTGTTATAATAGTCTTCTTTTATATTGGTTTTCCTGTTTAGAATATCAAAAAAATTTATGGCAGGACACATCAATATTACTTTTTCTATATTCATACTATTCTGTATTAGTTTATTTAAAATTACAAATCCACCAAAACTAGAACCAAATAAATATATGGGTACGTTATAAGTTTCTTTTGCATATTGTATTATTTGTTCTAAATATTGTATACATAGTGCTAAACTAAATTGAGAAAAGTCAGTTCTATCTTCTCCATGTCCAGGAAAATCAAATGCAATTATTCCTATATTGTTTTTTAATAATTCTTCGTAAAACCTTGAAGCATAACTTTTGTTACTACCCAATCCATGACAATATATAATTATCTTTTCTATGTTTTTTGAGGGAAGAGCACAGAATGTTTTTATATTATTTTTTATTATTTTATTCCATTTTACTCTATTATCATTTTTAGCATTTATAATTAATTCTTCATTCATATCATCACCTCTATTTCTTTTATTATATCTCTAAAAATGTAGTATGAGCAATTATCATTATCTATGACACATACCTATACGATATAGATTTTCTAGAATATGTTATATTGGTGAAGTTTAATGATAGAGTTTTTCGTAGGACTATCTCCCACTTTACAAGCGCTTTGTGCTACTTTGTTTACTTATGGAGTAACAATGCTTGGGGCTGCGATTGTTTTTTTCTTTAAGGAAGTCAAAAAAGGGATTATGGATGGACTTTTGGGTTTTTCTGCTGGTGTTATGATTGCTGCATCTTTTTGGTCATTACTTAGTCCTGCAATTGAAATGGCAGATAGTATGCAGATGAATTCATGGTTCATTGTATTTCTTGGCTTTTTTGCTGGTGGTATTTTATTATTTATTGGAGATAAAATTTCTGATTTTCTATTAAAGAAAAAAGATTGTACAAATCAATATAGTTCTAAAATTAAAAGATGCTTAATGCTTGTATTTTCTATTACACTTCATAATATACCAGAAGGTCTTGTCATTGGTGTTGCTTTTGGTTCTTTATCTTATAGTTTACATGGTGCCTCTTTGGCTTCTTGTTTAACTTTAGCTTTAGGTATTGGATTACAAAATTTTCCTGAAGGTAGTGCTGTTAGCCTACCTCTTAGAAGAGAAGGAATGTCTCGAGGAAAGGCTTTCTTTTATGGTCAATTAAGTGGAATTGTAGAACCTATTTCTGCAGTTATCGGGGCTATTTTGGTTATGAAAATACAATCTTTGTTACCGTTTTTGCTTGCTTTTGCGGCAGGGGCAATGATTTATGTAGTGGTAGAAGAATTGATTCCTGAAAGTCAGTCTAATAAGAAAAAAGATTTAATGGCTCTATTTACCCTACTTGGTTTTTCTATTATGATGATATTAGATGTTGCGTTAGGATAAAAAAGACTATTTCTGGTTTTGAAATAGCCTTTTTATTTTAAGTAAACTTCATTTCCTTTTTTAAGATAGATTCCATATAAACCATCTTTTTTACAAGTATAGATTAATTTTATATCACTTGGTGATTGGTCTGATGCGTCTGTAGCTGGTGGATCTTCATCTGTTGGTTCTTCTGGAGTTTCGTCATCGTTAGGGTCTTCTATTGTTTGATCTTCTTCTGGTACAGTTACTTCTGGTGTTTCTTCTGAAGTCATTTTAAAATCATATCCATTATCACTTACTATAGTAATTGTATTATCAATCCAAAAGCAATCTTCTGGTGCTTTGCCATTAAATATTACATAATATCCATTATCATTTCGATACCATCCAGGAGATACAAATTTTCCTTTTCCACATTCTAGATGACAATGATTTCCAATAGCATTTCCTTTGGTTCCTTCTTTATAAAAGGCTTCACCTTGAGAAATTCTTTGTCCAACAGATAAATTACTTACATTATCACAATGAGCAAATATAACGGTCATATAATCTATAGTTCCATCAGGATATTCTACAGGAGAAGCACTTTCTAACCAAACCTCATTGGCATCTTCTGTATATATCTTTTTAATATAACCTGTAAAAGGTGCATATACGTTTTCTATATTGGTATCCATTCCACCATCATCAATAGCAAAACTATTGATATGTGTTCCAATATTATACCCTTGTGTAATTCTCATGGTTTTTAATGGATATATAGGTTTTTCCATTATGATTCCTCCTCACTATTAATAATATCGGATTTTAAAATCGTTACTGAATTTTTGCTTATTATATCCGAATGAGATGCTAATTTTCCTTCTAATGCTTTATAAATGGTATCAGCACCTATAAATGAGAAGAACCCTATCCATAAACTGTTAGGAAGGCTTATATCGGTAAATGTATAGCTAAATATAATTCCTAATAGCATATTTATTATAAATGAGAAAAGGGATAAAAATTTACTTGTTTTAAAACAACCTTTTATTTTTTGTATAAATGCACAGGTAATTGTACTAAGTGCAATAGCAGAAATTAATAATTCTTGTAAGTATTCTAGTCTTAACATGTTACCTCCTCTAGATATTATATGCTAAAACTTTTTTTAGAACACTGAATTTTTCTATAACTCTTTTTCAAAAATATATTGGGCATGAGCTGTTTTTACTTCTTTTTCAAAGTAATCTATATATTCTTTTTTTATTTCATTAGTTTTTAGAAATATATACCCATATGTTTCTCCCTGCCATGATGATATTTCTTCAAAGTTGTATTTATTTTTTCTTCTTATTTCTTCTATTGTTACAAAATCAAAAACTTGAATCATTAAAGTATAATTATATTTTAACGACTGATATATGGGACATGCTCTAAATCTTGCACCTAAATCAATATGTGTGATCTTCTTTTTCTTACATCTATATTCAAACTCTAATAATAATTGTTTTGCTAGACCCTTGTTTCTTTCTAAACTGCTTACTGCAATCATTCCAATGGTAATTTTGTTATCTTTCATATTTTTACCAGTAATTCCTGCGATGATTTTATTATCCTTTTCTATATATAGGAGCATTTCATTATCAAATTTTAATTGTTCTTTCATTTCTTCATATCTCTCATACATAGTGTAATAATGTTCATTATGTTCAATCGCATCATTATAAAATACTTCTGATAAAAAATTAAATAATCTTTTTAATTCATCTTTTGTAGTAATTGTTTTTATTTCATACATTTTAGAACTCCTTTATTTTAAAAAAATAAAACCTTGAAAACATTTCGTTTCCAAGGTAAACAGTAGTTTTTATCTCTTTGAGAATTGAGGTGCACGACGTGCTTTTTTCAATCCTGGTTTCTTACGTTCTTTCTTACGAGGATCTC
>CAJLUG010000014.1 GCA_905209745.1 uncultured Mycoplasma sp. | reverse complement strand
GATGTTTCTTGATATTTGATATAAGAGTCTAGTTTTTTTCCTAATCTTAACTTATTATACTTATTACTATAAGTATAGGTATCTATTTCTTGGGGTACTAGTTTGATATTATATTCTTCTATTAGACTAGACGGATACATACTTTGAAATGGTGTTTCTAGTTTATAAGATAAATAAAGATTTTTTATTTTATAAAGAGTATTTATTAAAGACTCTTTTCTGATTTTATTTTTTTCGTCTGTTTTGTATAGGTCAACTTCTTCTTTTTCTTTATCAGAAATATAGTCGGTATCTTTTTCTAGTTTTGGCATACTATCTTGATTAAACCCTAAAACAAAGATATGTTCATCATCGTCGAAGTCTTGGCTTTCTAACTCTTTGATTGAAATTGCCTCTTTATATTCTTCTTCTCTTAGTGTTTTTTCTTTTAGTTTAGAAATTAATAACTCACGATATTCTTTACTATCATCTTCTATATCTACTAAAGAGTTTAAGACAGATAGTAGGCTTTTTGTTATTTTGTTATCTACTTCTAAGTTTAGTGTTTTATCTTTTAGATAGTCTTTTACAATTTTGGTACCATAGATTTTATACTTCATCGGAAGATTGATAGGAATGTTATAATAAGAAAATATTCTTTTTATCGTATATAAATAGTCTTTCGAGATATTGGTTAGATAGATTTTGTTGATATTTACTCCTTTTTCTAATAACTTTAATATTTTTATCGCTACACTAGATACTTCTTCTTCCATGGTTTGGTATTCTGTTACTGTTAGTTCTTTTTTTGGTACTTTTTCTACTTCTTCTACCTCTAAGGCTTTTTTTTCATATAAATCTAGGTTGGGATAGTTTAAGATGAGTTTTTTCTTTTTACTTAGATAGGATTTAAATAAAGGGTTTTTGGTTAATAAATGATTTTCTTGAAGTTCTTTTTTTAGAGACTTTAGAAATTGGAGTTTTTTATTTTTATACTCTTTCTCATCATCAATTACATATAAATATTTTAAATATACTTTACAAACATCTACTTTGTAGTGATATTTTTTCATTAAATAAAGAATTGCTTTCTCATCATAAGAAAAAAAATAGTTTGTTAAGTATTCTTCTTTGGTCATGAATTTAATATTTAATAAAGAGTTTATTTCTTCTAATTTAGTTAGTATTTTTTCTTTTTCTGCTGTTGGACAAATGATTAACATATTATTTTCTAACTTCTGCATTTCTTATCACCTCTTTTATTATAATACAATTTTAAAGAAGAAAAAAAGGGATATCTCCCCTTTTCGTTTTATTTTTATCTAGTTCCACTTGCGGATGAGCAATTTCCAGCCATATCGCAGACGGTTACACTATAGCGAATGGTTCCATATCTATTAGAAACTCCTAAATAATCAATGTCGGTTCCTTGCGTTGTCTTCAATCCTTTAAAGTACGTTCTAGGGAATGCCATATTTCCGGAAATATCTCGGTAATTTAGTCCAGACATATTATCTGTATAGTAGATATTAACGTAAGCAGCATGAGCAGCACTAACAGGACTTCTCCCATATTGTCTACTTCCTACCGTAATCGTTGGGGCTGTCCAGTCTACTCTATAAGTCATCGATATTTCATTACTATAGTTTCCAGCATTATCTAAAGCTCTAAATTTGATTGTAGAATTTGTTTGGTTGATTTGATAATTGGTAGTATTATTTTCTTTGTGCCAGCCACCGCTATAGTACTGTACTTCTTTTAGTCCACTTCCTCCAGTATCTGAGGCAGATACGTTACGTATTAAGGCTTCTCTACTCCAACTTCCTTGGGAGTAAGATCCACCTGATTTTTTTCTTAGGCTTCCAGAAATTGTTGGTGCTGTCTTATCAATTCTAAAGTAATATGCGGATGACCAGTTGCTGGCAGTTCCTGCTTGGTTTACTGCTCTTATACAATAGTTTTTATTTAAGGAATAATTATAGGTATAACTACTCGCAAGGTTTCCTGTTTTTTTCCCTGTACATCCATCAGAATATTCATAATGATCGATTGGTGAAGTACTGCCAGTTGACTTGAACTCTCCCCACCAAATGGTCTTGTTGGTCCAAGAATTGCTATTGGATAATTTTGTTCCTGAAGAATTGTTCTCTCTTAACGTAGAAGTTGGAACATTTGGTTTTGAATTATCAATATAAACATTTACTGTACAGTTCGTTTTCAACCCTACTTTATCTTCTATAGTGATTGTTCCTGTTTTTTGAGCTGTTGTAAAGTTTTGTGAGAAACTTGGTTTTGTACATCCAGATCCAGTATCGTTACAAGCTACAGAAATATTTCTTGATGAGTTGCTCCAACTTGTACTTTCTCCGGTTTTATTTCCACATGTAGGTGCTGTTTCATCGATTTTATATGGTCCAAAATTACTAGATAATACTTTTTTATTTCCTAAAGCATCTTGAATACCATTGGTATTTTTAGACTCCCACGATAGTACTACTAAATTATATTCTCCAGTATCTTCCGGAATCTCTTTTTCGTCTATTTTCATTGTCACTTTTTGAACATTGGTTTTATTTTTATAATTATAGTTGTGTTTTTTTCCAACAACATTTCCAGCAGAGTCTGTCCAATAATATGTAATTCCAATATTTCTATTTAATCCGGATACATCACTTACAATAATATTGACATTTATATTACTTCTTCTACTCCAATCAATTGTGTCAGGAGTTACTTCTACTGTTGGTCCACCATTGTCCATTTCTCCTGAATTAGAACAAGTAAATTCACTTTCTATTTTCTGTTCATAAACAACTTTACTTCCTTGTCTACATGTTATGGCTGTTTGATAAGTGTAATTATCATTTGATTTTCTGACTTCGACATAAGTTTCATCATCATTACTACAAGTTATACCATCTTCCTGATAGTCCTTGATTAGATTACTAGTTTTTAAATCAGAATATTTAATCGTTACACAACCAGAATTATTATTTCCAAATAAATCTTTGGCATGACTATCGATAAAAAGTTTGGCTCCAGCCTCTATAGATTCACCATAAGTTTCATATTTTTTTGTTTTATTATTTGATTGAATTCGTTGTACTTGAGGTAATGCTAATATTAAAATAATTCCTAAAATTGTAATTACAACAATTAATTCTACTAAAGTAAATCCTTGATTATTTTTCTTTTTTGGCATAGATTCCACCTTCTTTTTATTTTCTCATTACTATCTATCACTTGAAATAAAGTTAAAATTAATATACTACTAATTGTTGTAATCACAACGATTCCACCTATTCAGTTACAACCTTTTATTGGTTTATTGAATCTTCGTTTACTATTCTATATTATTTTACCTGAAAAAAATTTTTTTGCAATACTGGAAAACATTACTGCAAAAAAAATAGTAAACAACTTTACTGCTGTTTACTAATCTTCTTTTTGTTCTACAATGTTTTTACCCTTGTACTTTCCACATTTAGGACAAACTCTATGAGGTTTAATCATTTCTCCACAGTTAGGACATTTTGTCATTCCTGGAATTGCATAAGCATTATGACTTCTTCTCATTCTTTTTCTTGTCTTTGAAACTTTACGAAAAGGAACAGCGAACATTTGAATGTCTAATTTCATCATATTATCACTCCTCTTTCATCTTATCTAATAATTCACTAAATGGATTGTTACTTTCTGTAAGCTCATTTTCACTCACTAATTTCCATCCGTCTCCTCGAAATTTAGAAAAGTCTTCCACTTTTGTAAACTGTAGAGGGACCTCTAGTACAATATTTTCCCATAAAAATGAAAATATATCAAGTGTATTTTCATTTTTTTTACAATTTTCTTCGATTATATCATCATATTCTATAGAAAATGGATAGTTTATAGGCTCTAGAGAGATAGAATCTTCTAGTAACATTTCTCCTTCAATTTTACAATGAATGGCGTCTTGTTGTTGTTCTTGTTCTTCACTTGGTTTTAAATAGATGTAGCCAGTTACTTTGATATTATCTAATTTTTTGATTCCTGTTGTACCAAAATAAGTATCAGGAATAGAATATGTATTGGTAATATCTATTTCATCTTTAATATAGCTATGTAAGGGTGTTAAATCAATGTTCATTTTTTTCACCTCTATCTATAATCGCTACTTCTTCTTCTCTTTCTTTGATTTCTATTTTTCCATGATAGTGACTTGTAGTTCCAGCTTGTAGGCCACTTTGCGTCGTCCAAAGGCGAATACTATATTCTTTTTTATCAAGAGCATCGATTGTTGTTTGTTTTAAGATGTTATCCGGTAAATCACTTAGGGTATAGATTTCTGTTTTATCATCTTCACGAATAGCGATACGAATGATATTTTTAGGCATCGCTAGAGTGCTACAATTGTCAGTTGTAATTGTTTCAATGTCATCTACTAAGCGAATGGTATAATTTACTTTTTTTGTCATGTTATTTTGAATGGTAAATGTATAAGCTTTAGAAGATAGTCCTACTGCATCTGTTACAGGAGTAATCTTCGTTAGGGTTACATGATCGGCTGTTTCTTCATGAAAGGTAATATCTAAGGAAGAAGAACTGTAGTCGATATTTCTTTCTTCTTGAAATTTATAATATATATGATGTGTCGCAATGATGGCGATTGCTAGAATTAACGTAATCATCAATACACTTTTTATTCTTTGTTTTTTATAATTATAATACATAATACACCTCTGTTACTATGATAATATTTATCTCTTATTTCGTCAACTTATTTTATACAGTTAAGTCTATCACATCTAGGTAATCTATCGCAACTTGTTCTGGACTTTTTCCTAATTCATCGACTTGATAGTTTAACTCTTGCATTACTTCGTCTGTTAAGTAGGTTCCTAGTTGGTTTAGAACTCTTTCTAGTTCGGGATATTTTTTTAAAGTGGCACTTCGTACTAGAGGAATGGCATTATAAGGTGGGAAAAAGTTTTTGTCATCTTCTAGGACAACTAAATCGAATTTTCTTAATAAGCCATCGGTTGTGAACGCATCTATTACTTGGGCATTGTTATTTTGTAAAGCCGTATATCTTGGACTACCATCGATTCCAATGGTATCTTTAAATTCTAAGCCATAGGCTTTTTTTAGACCGGAAAGACCGTCTTCTCTATTGATAAATTCTAGTGTTGGGGCAATAGTTAGTTCGCTCGCTACTTTTTGTAGGTCACTTATGGTCTTTAAATTATATTTTTGGGCAGTTTCTTTGGTTACTGCTAGTGCATAAGTATTATTAAAAGCCATTTGATCTAATACTTCTACATCGTATTTTTCTTTCATTTCTTTTTTGATGGTTCTATATACTTTATCTACATCAGATATCGGTTGATGATTTAAAATATCTGTATAGTCAGTTCCAGCATAGTCGATGTATAGGTCAATATTAGCATTAGCACTCGTTAATGCAGAAAATACTACTTGAGCTCCTCCTAGGTTACACTTTTCTTCTACATTAATATCTGTATTATTTTCAATCGCATGAGAAGTCATATAACATAATATTTCTTGTTCTGTAAAGTCTTTACTACCTACTCTAATCGTATCTTGTTGATTTTTGGTAAAGTCTATTTCACTTATAAATAATAGACCAATTATTATTACTGTGATTATAACAAATAATTTATTTTTCTTACGTTCTTTTGTTACTTCTTCTTTTGATTTTGTCTCTGTTTGTAGACTAATTGGTGTTACTAATTTTTCTATGGCACCAAAGAAATAGTCTACTAATAACGCTAGGATACAAGCTGGTAGAGCTCCGGCTAATATTTGATAATTATTTACGGTACGAATTCCTGAAAATATTAGATACCCTAGTCCTCCTCCACCAATAAAGGCAGCCATTGTCATGAGTCCTACGGCACTTACAGATGAGATTCTAACTCCTGCCATAATGATGGGTAGTGCTTCTGGAATTTGAATTTTAGTTAGTATCTGAGCCTTGGTTAAACCAATTCCAGTTGCGGCTTCTATTGTGGACTGGGGGATACTAGCAAGCCCGGTATACGTATTTTTAATGATTGGTAATAAGGAATATAAGACAACGACAACGATTGCTGGTGTGGTACCTATTCCTAGAAAAGGAATCATAAATCCAAGTAGTGCCATACTAGGAATCGCTTGTGTTACGCTTGTGATTCCTAGTACCGGTTTATTTAGCTTTTTCTTATAACTAATTAAGATACCAATGGGTACACCGATAATTATCGCAATCACTAACGCTAGAGAAGTTAGTTCAATATGTTCTATACAAAGAGATATAATTTGGTCTTTGTTTTCTATTAAATAGTTTATAAAGTCCATTATTGATCCTCCTCTACAAATTGTTGTGATAATGCCGTAATTAGACTACTTCTAGTAATTAATCCGGTTAATTTCTTTTTGTTATCGACTACTGGAATGGTTGCGGACTTGGTTGTTTTTATGGTTTTGGCTAAGTCGATGATCGAATCATTTTCTTTTACAGATACAAAGTCTTTTTCAATATAATCGTGAATTGTTTTAGACTTATGATTTTTTAGACTCAGACTTTCGGCATATAAAATACCAAGTAATTCTCTTTTGTCATTGATTACCATTAGAGAGTCTACTTTACTCATACGCATTTTATTGATGCAGTAGAATTTGGAATCATCTTCTTTACAAGTAATGGGTCTTGTAATCATAATATCTTTTACTTTGATATATTCCGGTGAATTCCAAATACGTTTATTACCAACAAATTTCTTTACAAAGTCATTTTTCGGATGTTTTAAGATGTTTTCTGGGGTATCGTATTGGACTAATTCTCCTTGGTCCATGATAGCAATCATATCGGCTAGTTTGATTGCTTCATCCATATCATGAGTAACAAAGACGATGGTTTTATGATATTTTCTTTGAATTTTTAATAATTCATCTTGAAGAGCTGTTCTACTCATAGGATCTAGGGCACTGAATGGTTCATCCATTAAGATAATCTTAGGGTCCGTCATAAATGCTCTAGCAATCCCTACTCGTTGGAGTTGTCCACCGGATAATTCACTAGGATAACGATCTAGTAGTTTTTCATCTAAATTGACCATCTGCATCATTTCTTTGGTACGTTTTTCTCTTTTCGTTAGAGGCATTTTTTCGATTTTCGCAATGATTTCAATATTTTCTCTAATTGTCAGGTGAGAAAATAGTCCTGTTTGTTGGATAACATAACCTATTTTTCTTCTTAGTTTAATATCATTCATCTTGTTTATATTTTGTTTATTTATTGTGATTTCTCCAGAAGTGGGAAGTAATAATTTATTTATCATTTTTAATGTCGTTGTCTTTCCACATCCGGATTCACCTATTAAACAAACTAAATTTCCTTCTTTGATTTCAAAAGAGAGATTTTTTAATACTGTCGTATTTTTGTAACTTTTACTTACGTCTTTAAATACAATCAAGAGTACTCCTCCTATTCTTTTCTAATTTATTATATCATGCTCTATTTCTTTTTTCTTGTCTATTTTATTTTTTTCATTAGAAAAAGAGTTTTCAAAAAACTCTTTTACACATCTTTACTTTTTAGGGCTTTTAAAAATCTAGTCCAAATTTTTTCGTTTGAATAATTTAAGATTCCTACTTTATATACTCTTAGACCGTATTTTGTCATCGCAATAATAAAAAGTATTAATATTACGATTGATATTATGACATCTACCATGGTAATTTGACCTATCATATATAGGGATGGTGAGATTAAGCAGGATAAGAATGGTAAATAGGAAAGAATTTTTATTAGTGTTGAACCATCAAACATTCCAGCCATGATTGCAAGATAGTATCCAGCAAGTAATACTAACATGATTGGAGTTTGAATTTGACTGAAGTCTTCCATATTGGTAGTCATTGATGCTAGTATTCCAGCGATTAGGGAATAAGCAATAAAGGATAAAACCATTAAGATAAGAGCGGCTGGAATTAAAGATATTAATTGGTTTAGCATGCCTGTTTCTTTTATGGTTGAGATGATTCCAGTCATTTCACTCGTCATTTCTATTCCTTGTCCTTTGGTACTAATTAGTACTCCTATTACGGCATATACAACTAATAATAGTCCTTGGAGAATGATAAATATATTACTAGCTAATACTTTGGAGAAAAGGTGTGTTTTGGGTGAGACGTTAGAGATGATAATTTCCATACTCTTGGTTGTTTTTTCTTCACAGATTTCTCCACCAATCATCTGGACTAAGAATATAATCAACATGAAAAATGGTAATATTAAGGTTGGAAAGACTGTTCCCATAATCATTTCCATGTTCTCATCAACACTTTTTTCTTCGTTTAATACTACTCTTTCGGTTTCTATTGGTGTTGATAGTTCGTTTAATAGATTCGGATCGGTATTGGTCTTTATTAAGCCAACTGTTGTTTTGGTAGTATTTAATGCTTGGGCAATATATTGATACGTCGTATTATCTATTTTTTCATTACTAATTATTTTCGCTGTTACATAGGATGTAGTATCGTTATTTAAGACTACTACTACCTCACTATCCTTTAAGTCTTTGGTTAGTTTTTTTTCTGTTTTGTCCGATTCTTTGATATTAATATTTTCTAATTCTTCTTCCTTAATAATGGTTGTCATTGCTTCTTTTAAAATAGGGTAAGAAACATCCGTTTGATCTAGTACTATTATATTGGTTGTCTCATTAAAGTCGCCACCAAAGAAAGCAATAATAGAATTGATATTAATTAAAGCGATAATCAGTATTGCTAGAAGGATATTTATCCCTATAAACCATTTTGAGCCAGCTTTTTTCTTAAAACTTTGTTTTGTTAAATACCAAAATTTACTACTCATGGATTCCACCTACTTTCGCAATGAAGATTTCATTTAGCGTTGGTTCTGTCACATCATATTTGGTAATGTCACAATCCTTGATTTGGGCAAATACTTTTTTCGCTACTTGTTCTTCTTCTATTTTTACTAAGTACTCTTCTTGATTTTTGGTAACGGATAGTACTCCTTTTATTTTTTCTAGTTTCTCTACTGGAATATTGTCTCCTTTAATTAGAATATTTTTCTTTTTATATTCTTTTTTGATATCTTTTACATAACCATCTACGATTGGTTTTCCTTTTACTAAGATAATTAATTTTTCACAAAAGTTTTCGATATGTTCCATTTGATGAGATGAAAAGATAATGGAACAGTTTTCTTGTTGGAGTTTATAAATTGCTTTTTTCATTAGTTCTACGTTAATAGGATCTAGTCCTGTAAATGGTTCATCTAATATTAGTAATTTAGGATGATGTATCACTGCAGAAATAAACTGTATCTTTTGTTGATTTCCTTTGGATAATTCTTTTATTTTTCTATTTTCATAACTTTCTATTTGAAACTCTTTTAACCATTTCTTTAATTCTTTTAATATTACTTCTTCTTTCATGCCTTTTAAGACACCATAAAAAAGAATTTGTTCTTTAACAGTCATTTTGGTAAGTAGACTTCTTTCTTCTGTTACAAAACCAATTTTATCTGTTATGGAGTAGTCTATTTTTTTACCATCTAATAGTACCTCTCCTTCTGTTGCTTCTAATAGGCCCATGATGATTCGAAAGGTTGTCGTTTTACCGGCACCATTTTCTCCTAATAGACCGAAAATCTCGCCATCTTTTACTTCAAAAGACAAATGGTCTACGGCTTTATTCTGTCCATAATATTTTACAATATTTTTTACTTGTAGCATAATTTCCCTCCTATTTATATCTTAGCATTTTTATGAGTGTTTTCCAATGAAAAAGCTTAACTTTCGTTAAGCTTTGTTTACTTTATATTTTTTAAGAATGCCATATAGCCTCGATATGCTTCATAGATATCGGCTTTAGAAGTTACTTCCCATGGAGCATGCATACTTAATACTCCTACGCCACAATCGATTACTTCCATGTTGTAGTTGGCTAGAATATAAGCAATGGTACCTCCTCCACCAATATCTACTTTTCCTAGTTCTGATATTTGGAAGGAAACATTGGCATCATCCATTACTTTTCTAAGTTCGGCAATATATTCTGCATTGGCATCGTTACTACCACTTTTTCCACGAGAACCTGTATATTTACAGAAGACCATTCCTCTTGAGAACATAGATGCATTGTTTTTATCCATGGCTTGTTTATATAGAGGGTCGAAGGCTGCATTTACGTCACTAGATAACATTTTAGAGTTACTTAATACTCTTCTGGTTGCGACTGGAGTCGTATCTCCTATTAACATACAAATTTCAGCTATGGCGTTGTCATAGAAATGAGACTGCATACCTGTTGCGCCAACACTACCAATTTCTTCTTTATCTACTAAGATACAACTTAGTGTTTTTTCTGTTTCTTCTATTTCTAAGAAAGCTTCTAAAGAAGTATAAGCACAAACTCTATCATCTTGTCCATATGCCATAATCATACTTCGATCCAGTCCAAAGTCTCTAGCACGTCCTGCTGGGACAATTTCTAGTTCTGCAGATAAGAAGTCTTCTTCTTCGATATTATATTCTTTTTGTAATAGGTTTAATATGTTTTCTTTTACAGCATCTTTTTCTTTTTCAGGTACTGGAATATTTCCTATTAAAACGTCTAGGTCTTCTCCTTCGATTAATTTATTTCCATCTTTTTTCATTTGTTCTTGAGCTAAATGAGGTAGTAAATCGGTAATACCTACGACTGGGTCACTTTCTTTTTCACCAATACAAATTTCTATTTTGGTACCATCTTTTTTTACTACTACGCCATGAATGGCTAGAGGAAGGGTTACCCATTGATACTTCTTAATACCTCCATAATAGTGTGTGTCAAAATATGTAAAGTCATCTGATTCATATAAGGCATTGGCTTTTAAATCTATTCTAGGAGAGTCAATGTGAGCTCCTAGAATATTCATTCCTTCAGTAATAGGTTTTGTTCCTATATGAAATAAGGCAACAGACTTTCCTTTGTTATTGACATAAATTTTATCTCCTGGGTGAATCGTAATATTATTTTTTATAAAATCATCTAGGTTTTTATACCCTTTTTGTTCTGCTCTTTTAATAATTTCTTTGGTTACTTCACGTTCTGTTTTTCCTACTGTTAAAAAATCTTTATAATCCGTACAAAGTTCTTCTAACTTTCTTTTATCTTCTTCTGTGTATTTTTTCCAAGCACTCTCTTTCATATTCTCATCCTCCTATTTTTAGTATACCATTTTTTATAAATTTATAAAAGAAGTGAAAACTAATTTTCACTTCCTAAAAATCGACACTTTTTTATTTTTATGCACCGGCGATTGTGACGGTTCCCGTACGTTTTTCATCACTTAGTCTTGCTTCTATCCAGGCTTTTGCAGTTTCGTCTTTTACGATGATGTTGATTCCGCTTGTAATATTAGCAAACATAGATGTATAACTTGTTGCGTTAAAAGTTGCGTTACGCATGTCTAGATTTGTCAAACTTGTACAATTATAAAACATAGAACGCATATCCGTTACTTTACTGGTATCAAAATTACTTAAATTTAAACTTGTAAGACCGCTACAAGAAGAAAACATATAGCTCATATCTGTTACTTGACTCGTATCAAAGTTACTTACATTTAAATTAGTGAGACTGTTACACCCAAAAAACATATAGCTCATATCTGTTACTTGACTCATATCAAAGTTACTTACATCTAAATTAGTGAGACTGTTACACCCAGAAAACATATACGTCATACTGGTTACTTGACTTGTATTAAAGTTACTTACATCTAGACTGGTAAGACTCTC
>CAJLUG010000013.1 GCA_905209745.1 uncultured Mycoplasma sp. | reverse complement strand
TCGTCAAGATGCTCGTGGTAAACTTCCTTTTGATACTGCTACTAGATGTATCTATACATATTCCGTAAGAGAATGGCGTCATATTATTGATTTACGTTATTATGGTACTACCGGTAAACCTCATCCTAATGCTAAAATTATAGCTGGTATGGTTAGAAATAATTTAATGGAACTTGGATATGACTTCAGAGATTGATAAACTTAAACACTTTCATGTTGAAGATTATAGTGGTACTAATTTCACTGATGATTTAAATGATGGTGAAGAATTTCTTTATACTACAATTAGGTGTAAAGATGATAAAGAAGTAACACTTTTATGTAAATATGTTAAAAATAAACATATTGGAAATTGTCCTGATTGTGTATTTAATAAGTATCTTTGTTATGGTCTTTTATGTAATATTGTTGTTCTTAAAGTAATTAAAGATGAAGAAAAGTAAACGTTATATTAAAAAGCAAAATAATAAACCTCTTATTAATAAGAAAGTTTTAGCTAAAGTTATTAGAGAAAGTAATATTTGTAAACATGCTATTAAAGAACTTAAACTTGCTGGATATGGTAATGGAGAAGGTGGTCCAAATGATTGGATGTATCAACAAGTAATTGAAGCTGTTGCTATATTTGCTTCTCATGGTAATAGTGGTATGTCTGCTCCTTGGGAAATTAATCTTGTTCAAAAACTATGTGATTGGGATATTATTAGTCCTCTTCGATTTACTGATGATGAATGGAGCCAAATAAGTTCTGATGGTACTTGTCAAAACAGACGTAAATCTAATGTATTTAAAGAACCAGATAGCAGTATTCATTATAATGGAGCTTTTACTAAACGTCCTATTAGTAGATATAATTTTGATACTAAAGAATGGACTAAAAATAAAAATCCTATTTGTTGGAGTGGTGGATTATTTGAACATAAAGATAATGTTCTTACCGGTAGATATTTTAGTATTTGTCTTTTACAACAACATGATATTAACAAAGGATGGATGCCTAAACCTACACAAATCATTGATTGTGTTGAAGTAGAAATATCTCCTGATAATTGGATTATGGCTGTTGATATTAATAATATTGATTTAATCAAACTTGATATTAATTATAATATTCAATGGAAAGAATGTTCTTGTTTAAAAGGTATTCGTCTTGAAGATGTTACTGTTGAACTTGAAGAAGAAGCATATGAAGAAATGAGAAATAATAAATAAATTATTAACTATTTAAATATTAAAGTTATAGGAAGAAGATTTTATGGTTTTAATAACCGTTTTAGAACTACTAAAAATACAGAAGCTATTGTATTTGGAAATGGTGGATTTGTTGGTAATCTTGGTTTAAGTAAAAAACTATGGAAGAAATATACTGAAGCTATTTATAAATATAGAACTAATACAGGTAAAATGACTGCTAATGATTATACTCATTTATTTGGTTATTTAAATCCTTATTATCGTTCTGCTTATAATATACCTAAACGTAGAAAATAATGGCAAATATTTATAATATTACTGCTGAACTTGAGGATATATTTCTTGAGTTAGAAGAAAATGGAGGTGAATTAACTCCTGAACTTGAAGAACGTCTTGCTATTACACAAGAAAGTCTTAAATCTAAACTTGATAGTTATCGTAAAGCATATACTGTACTTAATCTTGAAGCTGAATCTTGTAAAAAAGAAGAACAACGATTAGCTGTTCTTCGTAAAACTAAAGAAAACAATGCTGAAAGACTTAAAGGAGTTATGCTTGATGCTGTTATTACTTATGGAGATTTAGGTAAGTCTGGTAATAAAGTTATTAATTTAGTTGATAGTAAACTCTATACTAAGAATAGTAAATGTGTTGAAATTGATGAAAATCTTAATCAAATATTTATTGATTTAGTTCTTGAACATTTACAATCTCTTTGGGATAATGATATGATTGATGGTAATTTTTCATTTAGTAGAGATGTTCTTCTTGAACAAATTAATGATAAATTTACTGAAAGATATCCTGAACAATCTGCTAGACTTAGAGAAGAAACTGGAGGTTATTTTACTCTTGATGATTTAGATTGTATTAAAGTTAAATTTGAGATTGAAAAACCTGTTGGTGATTTAGCTAATAAAATTAATTTTGATTTACTTAATACTTTCTTTAATCATCAACATGAAATGACTAGAAGTAGTAGTGTTAATAAAACTACTATGAAGAATATTCTTAATGATGGTAGAGATATTAGTATAGCTAAACTTGTTGAGAATACTAGTCTTATTATTAAATAACTTGGTTATACTCCCCGTAGATGACAGAATTAAGTTCATCCTCCACGGGGAGTCAACACTACTAATCTTGCTAATTATGGAACTAGAAGAAAAAGTAAAAGAATTAATAAAATGGTATATGGATACTTATGGTGTTAATAAAGACCGGGCTGTTAGAGATATTGAAAGTATTATGTTACGTATAAGTCATAAATAATATGTATAAAGTAAAAGGTAAACCTTGGGCTTATTCTGGTGCTATTGATGTATCAGATTGTGCTACTGCTAAAGAAGTTATGCTTAAAGCTGGACTTAATTTTAATGTAGCTAAATGTGAACTAGTTGGTAAAATGCCTATTAAACTTACTGGAACTGATGAAGAACTTGACCGAATTATTAAAGAACAAAAAGAAGGCGCTCATGTTTTTGGTACTGACATTTATCGTAAGTGTGATAACGCCTTTGCTACCTATCGTACTGATTACAATATTCCTTTAGGTGTTGTTAAAAGTAAATACACTATTGTACAAAATAATGATGCTTTTAATTTCTTTGATGATGCTATTGGTAAAAATTCTGCTATTTGGCAAACTGCTGGATTTTGGGGAAATGGTGAAAGAATATTTGTAAGTGCTAAACTTCCTAATAATATTCTTGTTAAAGGTGACCCTGTTGAAAATTATCTAGTATTTACTAATACTCATGACGGTAGTGGTGGAGTTAAGATTTTATTTACTCCTATTAGAGTTATTTGTCAAAATACTCTTAATGCTGCTATTCGCACTAGTAGTAATTATGTTAGTTTTCGACATACAACTAGTGTTCATAATAAGATTTCTGTTGCGCAAGAAATACTTGGAATTAGTAAAATTAAATCTGAAGAATTTGGTCAATATTGTAATTTACTTGCTAATATTAAAGTTACTGATGAAGATGTAATTCAATTTATTGGAGAAAATCTTCTTACTAGTGATGAAATTCAACGTCTAAAAGATACAGGTCATACTATTAAAGATATTGCTTATCGTAGTGGTTTAGCTTTAACTGATAGTAAAATAAGTAGTAGAAAAATGAATGTTATTTCTGATACTTATAGTTATTATTTTGATGGTCCAGGTCAAAGAGATATTCTTGGTACAGCTTGGGGTGCAGTTAATGCTATTAGTGGATATTATTCTAATATAGATAATATTGAAGGTACTAAGCGATTTGATAGTATTTGTTATGGTGATAAATCAAGAAAAATAGAAAATGCTTTTGCACTTGCAGAAGCTCTTTAATTTAATAATTTAATTATATATGGAAGTAAAAGTATTTAAACTAAAAGAGATTAAACTTCTTAGTGGAGATGTTGTAAATGTAAAGCAATGTTGTATGGTTCAACCAATTCTACCTACTTATGGTAAAGAAGGTGATGCTTGTATGGATATTTATCCTATTTGCTATGAATATGATGTAGATAAAGATAGATTTATTTATCATACAGGTTTAGCATTTAATATTGGAAATGATGCTAATGGTGAACCTAATGAAATGTCTTTACGTCCTAGAAGTAATCTTACTAAATCTGACTTTTATATGCCTAATGCTCCTGGTACTCTTGATTGGGGTTATCGTGGAGAACTTCTTATTATTTTTAAGAATCGTACTTCTAGAGATTTAGTTCATGCTGTATCTACTCTTGCTGAAATAGTTGATAAGTTGAGAGAACATATGCATTTACCTGATAGTATGGTTGGTGGTGCTAGACTTAAACTTAATAATGTTAGAACTACAGTTACTAATATTCTTGATAAAATTTATACTCCGCCATATAATTGTGATGGTAAAGATAGATGTTGTCAACTTATTATTAATAGTGCTCAAAGAATTACTTGGAAAGAAGTTAAATCTATTGAAGAATTAGGAGAAAGTGAACGTGGAAACAAAGGATTTGGAGAAGGAACCGGTGGAGCAGCTAAAGCTTAAAGTTGGTGCTCGTTATATTCATAATAAAACGTCTAATGAATATATAATTATTAGTATTACTAAAATGAAACATCCAGATACAGGTGAATGGATTCCTGCTGTTATATATCATAAAACTAGCGAATTTGATATTTTATGGTGTAGAAGCGTTGAAAGTTTTAAAAGTCATTTTAGTGATGCTAAAGTTGAAGGTAATGAAGTTTATCTATGAAAAAGTTAATCTTGTTTTATTTACCTGATTGTAATGTTAGTAAACTTTTTGAAGAAAGGCTTCATAAAGCTCTTGCTCTTCCTGAGTTTGCCGGTAGGTTTAATCTTATTAGGTATAATCTATATACTGATACTGGTAGACAAGAAGCGCGTAGTGTTGGTATTAGTGATGCTCCTACTGCTTATTGTGATGGTAATATTCTACGTGGTGTGCAAAGCGATTACACTATTAGAAAGTATCTTCGCAAGTTGTTAGGATAGTCATAAATACAGTTCTTTTGCCCTACATTGAATTTTAATTATCATTGTGATTAATCTATCACGATATGAATATCATTCAATGTGGGGCTTTAAAATAGCTAATTTTATAAATTCTCATTATATTATACGAATACTATGGTTAAAATTGAATTTTATTATAAAAGTGCTGATAAAGATAAAACAGAAGCTATGCGAGAAGCTATTGATATAGCTTTATTTGGTACTAATGTTCAATGTAATTTTAAAAATCTTCCTGACCATCTTATTCTTGAAGATATGATACTTGAAAAGGCTGTTGCTGGTAAGAATATTACTGAATATCCTACTTGTATTATATATCGAGATGATACAGAATATAAACGATATAGTAATTCTGTTACTTGGGAAGAACTTCGTAATGATATTAATTATCTTACTGGAGATGAACCTACAAGACAAACAAATAATATATTTGTTGAAGCGTTTATTGATGAATATGATTGTATAACTCGTGCTAAATGTGCTGATGCTATTGCTTGGATGTGGAAATATCAGAATACTAAAGTAGAATATATTCAAACTAATGTTGATAATCCTAACAAATTTGCTGTTGTTATTAAAGATAGTTGGAGAACTTATGCTACTTATGTATATTCTGATAGTCTTACTACTGAAATGATTAAGAATACTCTTCTTAGAGTTCCTAATACTATTAAAGAAGCTGTTAAAAATAATGCTATTGTGTTATGATACGTATTGATTGTTTTACTAGAGATGGTTGTGACGCTTGTAAAATAGCAATTAAAAATATAACTGATGCTATTAATGAAGCTAATTGTGATATTACTCTTAATATTCGTAATACAAATCTAGATGATATTCTAAGAAAAGAAATTACTAAATTTCCTACTACTGTTATTACTAAAGTCGATAATGATTATAAAAGAAAAGAATTAGCTCGACTTGAAGGTAGTTTTCCTAGTGATTATATTAAAGATATTATTAATAAACTTGAAAAAGAATAAGCTATGACAGTTAAAGAACTTATAGAAATGCTTAAAACTTGCGATGAAGAATCAATAGTATATATTGATTATAATGGTGATATTAATTCTATTAATGAAGTATGTGATTATAGTAATAATTGTGGAGAAGTTATAATAGTTAGTGATTAATTAAATTTTAAAGCTATGAGTAAATTTATTGGTGTTAAAATGATTGAAGCTGTTTCCATGACAGCTCGTGAAGCAAATGACAAAGGTTATAGAATTGGTAATCATTCTTTTGAAGAAGATGGTTATGAAGTAACTTATCCAGATGGATATAAATCTTGGAGTCCTGCTAAAGAGTTTGAGAAAGCTTATTATAAACTTGAAGACCCTACTGGAGATACTCTTAAAGAAAATGATATTAAGAGATTTATTAAAGGTATTGAAAATGTAAAAGTTGGTACTAAAACAACTAATACTACTCTTACTTGTCTTACTGGATTTGAAGTTCATGGTCAAGCAGCTTGTGTAAAACCTGAAAACTTTGATTTAAATGTTGGTTCTAATTATGCTCGAATTAAAGCTGAAGATAAAATTTGGGAAGGTCTTGGATTTGTTCTTCAATGGGCTAAATATGGACTAAAGAAGTAAATAGTATTAATGCTAATGGTTTATATGTTATACTTAAAGCTGGCTCTAATAGAGCTGGCTTTATTAAATTTGATGATTAGCTTGGAACCGCTACGAGTGCTACGCACTCTTCGCTATACTCCCCGTAGAGGATGGAATGGTAGTTGTGCTAGTAATATTAGTATAGTTATTAATGATAATGATTATATTGATTGAATGAATACTAGTCTATTCCATCCTCCACGGGGAGTTGAGCGTAGCGAAGCGGAGCGTTCTACTAATCCTTAAACTTATAGTCGTTGGCATGACTGAAACCTCGGTAGATAAGCTAGTCTTACTACTGGGGTTTATTTTTATCTTATTGTTAAACTTAAATATATTATAATTATGGTTGCATTTATTGTTCTTATTGGAATTATATTTGGTGGTGTTAAACTATTAGCAGTTGCTAATAATATTAGTGATAGTGAAGCTATGGATAAATATAGCGGAAAACTATTTGTTGTTGGTATTATAGTTTTTGTTATTCTTATGTGTGTTATTGGTAATAATGATGATGGTTTTAATTAAGATAAAAGTAAAAGGGCTTGTCTAGGTAGTGATACCATAGGCAAGCCCTTATTTTTTATTAGGTTCAAGTCCAGCTTATTCAAATATATCTTTAGCTATATCTTTATAAGGTATAATACTAAGTATATTTTTATCAATTTTATAATAACTATTATTATTAGGTAAATCAAGAACTCGATTAATACTACGAACAACAGGTATATTACGAACAGCCATAACTTCAAACTTATTCATACCTTTATATCTACCAGTAGTATATTCCTCAGTAAAATCTTCTTCAATAAGGAATCTAGCAGCCATAGCAGTAGTACCAAGTAAGTCATTAATAGTTTGTCCAATAGCAACAGGACTAGACCATAGTTTTTTACCTTCAGCATAAGCACCAAATGGAGTAAATGAAGCAGCTTCAGAAGCAAGACGGTCTGCATGATAAAGCATAAGATTATACATAATGCCTTCATCATCATCGCCACCCATACCAGTTATAGCAATTGCTCCAATAATAGCAGCGCCTACATAAAGTAAGTCACCTAAATTACGTCTAATATTTGCTTTTTCATGTTCAGGAAGAAGTTCATAATTAAGTTTGAAATTAACAGCAAATGAAAGTAAATTCTTACCATAAGTTTGGAATGCTTTAAGAACATCACTTATATTATTAACTTCTCCTACGTTACTTTCTTTAAATGGAATAGTCAAATAATCATAAAGACTAGTATAACTACCTTTTTCAATAGTACCAAGAGTTTCATTATAATAACCATTCCAACGATAACGTTTCTTAAAACCCGGATAAAGATGTTTATGATATTGCATAACCATACCACCCCACCAATGTTGTTCAATATTAGCAGAACCAAGTTTATCATAAACACCATGAACTTTCTTATTTACTTCACGAACTTTATCAATAAATTTAGCATATTCTTTAAGAGTAAGTTTACTATCAGATTTTATTTGAGCAATACCATCTTTAAGTTCAAACTGATTATAAATATCTGGAAGTTCAGCAAACTCTTTATCAATATTCTTAATAAGTTCTTTACGTTTAGCTATATATTCTCTTTGTTGTTCTTCATTAAGATAAGTCTTGACAAAATCGAATATAGGATTAGCTTTAAATAGATTATATTTAGCTCGTTTTTTATTATCAGCTTTAGCATCATCCATGAACTTATTGAATTGTTCAAGTAGAGCTTGGTTCTCCCCTCCACGGGGAGTATTTATTACAGACATAAGAGCATCTTGTTCAGCTTTACGATGATACATTTCTTTACTCATTATATCATAACCACCTCTACCATTATTAACAAGTCTATGAGATTTAAGCATAGCAAATAACATAACATTTTGCATATAATGTTCACCAACAGATTGAGGACTAAATAGTAATCCACGAACTCTACGAATATTTTCTCTAAGACCTTCAGCAGTACTAACTTCAGTTACTCTATCAAAATCAACTACATGACTAAGTTTAATAATAGCATCTTGAAGTGTACTACTATTTTCACTATACATATTAGCCATATAACTAATAGTTCCTTTAATCCATTCAGATTTACCAGCTTCCCAATCTTTAAGATTAATATATTCACCAGCAGCTCGTTCCATAAATATATTGCTAGAACCAGTAAGAACGTTAGCAATACCACCAGTAATATTCATCATCATATATTTACTACCAGCAATATTTTGAGCAAGAGAACCTAGTTTAACTAGATTAGGAGTTTTATTATCTTTATATTGTTCAAATACAAGACGACGTATAAAACTTCTAAGATGTGCACTAGTTCTAGTTTGTTGTTCTTGTTTATATTCAATTTCACCACCAGCACTAGCTTCTCTATTTTCAGTTATACTACCTTTATAATTTATATCATAAGCAGTATTGCTAGTAATAATTTGGTCAGCAGTATAAAGAAGATTTTTAACTGTTTTAATAGCATTATATCTATTACTTTCAATTAAGAAACTATTAAATACTTCTTCCCAATTACGATTAAGAATATCATTATGAATCTTATTATTCTTTTCAATAATCTCATCTCTAGCTTTAATAGCAGCAGCTTTACGTTTACTAAATTCTTCATCACTTTCATTAGGTTCTTTAAATTTAGGTATAGTAGGAAGTTGTTGAGTATCTTTATTAACTAACTGAACTAATCTAGGATTAGGAATATCATAATCTTTATCAAAAGTTAAATCTTCATTATTTCTCCAACTAGTATTATTAGGAACATTGGCTGTCCAACCAAGAAAACTAAGAGCTTGTTCAAAGTAATCTTTAGCAGTCATATCTTTAGATTTAGGCAAAGCTGGAAGATAACCCATATCAACATATCGCTTATTACTATTAGTAAAACAATACTTTTTCATAAGTTCATTTACTTTATTCATAAGTTCAAGTTGATATTCATTAAGATTAGTATAATTAGTATTATCATATCCTGTTCCTACTTTGTACTTATTAACAAAACTACTATATTCTGGATTAACAAGTTCTTCTTTAGGAGTAATATGCATTTGATTAATACGTGGTTCATAATTACCAACAACAGCTGAACCATCATCTTTAATCATTTGCATAGTAGTCCAAATACGAATAGGTTTAATAGTACGAGTATATGGGTCAAAATAATGATTATCTCTATACCATTGTTTATATTCAACACTATCAATACCATATTTGTCAAGAACTTCTCTTTCTTTCATATAGTAATATTGAGTAGTAGTTTCTCTAGTTCTCTTTTGAAGAATATTAATTGCAGCAGTTCTATCAATATCAGTCCATTTATCTAAATCTTTAGGTTTAATAATACCATAAATAGTTCGATTAGGTCTTTCTGCAATAGTTCCATTTTCTTCAACTTGTTCACTAAATACTTCTAACCACTTATCATAATATTTTTTACCTTTAGCAAAAGCTCTATTTTTATCAAGTTCATATTGTTTCCAATTATAAGTAACATCACATTCACTTTCAATAAATTCAGCAACACGTTTTGCTTTAGCTTTATCAGTACTCTTTTCACCTCTAGTAATTTCATTAAATACTTCAAAACCAGTCTTGAGTTGTTCTAAATCTTCTTGACTAATATCAGCAGTATTAAGAGTTCTAGTAGCATTATCAAAATATTTTTCAAGTATTTTATTAATAGCTTCTCCTACATTAATTTCTTCTTCGCTCTTAGATTTATTACCAGTAAGATAATTATAGAAATCAGCACGATAAATTCTAAGTTCATCTTCAGCAGAACGAATAATACCAACATAAGGCATACCATTGCCTTTAGTATATTTATATTTTCTAACTGTTTCAGCTTTTATAAGAGCTGCACGTTCTTCAGGTATTTTACGTCCATCAACTACATTAAATTCATCTTTAGCTTGAAATTCTTTAATAGCAAGATTAAGAACACTATTACCTTTATTAGCATCTTTAAGTTCTTCAAACGCCCAATTTAAATCTTCTATATCTTTAATATCAAGAATATATCTAGTATTCTTACGAATCCATTCTTTAGCCTCACGATATTCAGGAACTTTCATAAGTTCTTCCATACTAATAAGAAGATTACCATTAGCATCACGTTGACTTTCATATTTACTAATAATAGAAAGTTGTTCTTTAAGTTTAGAATCAAACCCTTCTTTAGCTTGCTTATCATAAAACATTTCTTTAACTTTACGAATATTAGTTTGATAAGCGCGAAGTCTTTCAGCTACATTCAAATCATGACCAATCTTTTTATTACCATCTTCATCATAAAGACTAGTAAGACTATCCATTTGAGCATAGATGCGCCCAAGTTCTTCATCTTGACTTTGCGTAGTAACATTATCAGTAGCTTGGCTTAGAATATCTCGTATTCTACCATTAAGTCTTTTATATTCAGCAAATTCTTTAGGAATACCATCATCTCCTTTTTTAAGTCCTAATAAACTTCTTTCAAGATTTATAATATAAGTAGAATATTCAATAGTAACATCATTACCATCTTCATCTTGAACTGTGATTGATTTAAGCTGATGAATAGTAGTCATATCAATAAATTTAGCTTTATTAGATAAAGCAATAAGATGTTCAACACTATTTATACCAAATTTTTGTTCAGCTTCAATAGCAGCATCTCTATATTTCTTCATCTTTTCTTCCCAAACAGGATTATTAGGTTGAATTAATCTACCATCATCATCAATAATGCTATCAAGACTAACAGATTTACCATCTTTAACAGCTTTAGCCTTAAGTTCTTTAAGATAATTTCTAAAGTCATTAGCTTCTTTAATACCATTAAGACGACCTTCTTCAACAGTACCCATTACATCTTTAAGTATATTCTGCAATACAAAGTTACGATTAGCACGAATATCTTGTATCCAATAGTCCATAAATCCAGTATCTCCATAAGCATCAAATTCTTTCATAAGACCACTTATATAATTAGGATTAGTAGTACGTAATTGAATCCATCTTTCAAACCAATCTTTTCTAGCAGAATGTACAGTAGTATTAGAATCAACTTGATTAACTAGTTTCTGAATCTTTCTAATATTCTCTTTAGTTTTATCATCAAGATTTGTACTATCAATATCAATTTCGCTAATAAGTTTGTATTTATTCTTAAACGTATTAGCACTAAGAATAACATCTAAGAAACGATTTTGAAGTTGTTCATCTTTAAGAACTTTACCAATAACATCTTTATCGTTAATAGATTTATCGATACCATCAATTTTAATAAAACGATTAATATCATTAAGAATATTATTAGCTTCAACATCTATATAATTAGCAATGACTGATAATGAAAATTCAGAATTATCAGAAAGACTACTACTATCAAGATAGTTAATTTCAGCATTATTTAAAGCATTAAGAACACTCTGGGCAGCAGGTTGTCCATGACGAACAGCACGAGAAATAACTAAACTAGCATTTTTAGCAAATCTACCAATAGGAGTTTGGTCATCAACACTACTATATCTATCAGTATTACTAGTAACTCTATTTATTTCATTTTCATTAATTTCAATAAATAATCCAAGTTTATTATCTTCAATATTAGGATATTTAGTTTTATACTGTTTTAAATCATCGCTTAAATTAATAGCAATAGTTCCATTAATATTAAGATAAAATTTACCATTAATAGTATATATAGTATTATCCTCAAAAGGAGTATTCATAAAAGGCTGGAAATACTCATCAGATATATATTTACTATATAGTTCAGGAACTTCTTTATAACCTTTATTTACAGCTTCATTAATATTATCTTTAATACCATCAATAAATTTATCTCTTTTTTCTTGTTGAGTAAGACCTTTATAAAGAAGAACAGCTAATGGTTTATGAATATTATTATTAGCTATAATACTAGGTTCAATACTATTATAAGTTTCAAATGATTCAAGTCTATCAATAGGATAATAAGCTAAAGTTCCATCAT
>CAJLUG010000012.1 GCA_905209745.1 uncultured Mycoplasma sp. | reverse complement strand
GAATTTCATTACACCATATTTGCCAATATAATCTAGGACGTCTAACATATAAAGTAATAATTATATTATTATTAGTTATATATTCTGCTGAATATTCTTCTTCATCAGCATTAGCTTTAGATATTAT
Organism: uncultured Mycoplasma sp.; assembly: GCA_905209745.1. GTDB lineage: Bacteria > Bacillota_I > Bacilli_A > RF39 > UBA660 > Faecimonas. Next base: position 12,188 of record CAJLUG010000012.1, on the reverse strand, counting down.
ACTAAAACTACCGTAATAAGAATTATCAGTATCTTTATGTAATAAAGTGCTAGTATTGAATGAAATATCTTTATGACGGTCAATACTACCATAAGATTCAGAAGAAATAACATTACCTACATTATTCCATTTATAACTTTCAGTAATAATAACTTTAAATCGAATATTATACTTAACTGCTCCATTATAATTTCCATTATTATCTCTAGCATTATTAATATACACAGAATTATTAATTGCTTCAACATAATCACTTGCCCCGTCATACAAAAACAATACTTTTGTAGAAGAAGTTATATTTGTTTTAACACCAGCAGATTGTGTAATATTAATAGATTTACTAACTCCACTATAAGTTGCAGTAACAGTTGTACTTCTACTTGTTGTATTAGTTCTATTACCATAAGTAAGTTTACTACCGCTAGTAGTACCACTTAATGTACCATCTCCAGATTTACTTAAAGTTGGACTGCCATTTTCAGTTTCAGTATAAGTAGTACCAACTCCATTCCAAGTATAATTTCTAGTACGAACAGCATTACAAGTAATAGTAGAACTACCACCACTAGCAGCAATATTAGTAGGACTAGCAGATATAGTTATTTGCCAAGATGTCCAACTTCCAGTAACTTTATTACCGCCATATTGCATAACATCACAATAATCAGTAACTCCATTATAATTAGCAGTAACTCTAGTTGTTCTAGCATCAGGAGATGTGTTATTACTAAAAGTTAAAGTATTACCACTTAAAACTCCAACACCGCTTGTAACAGAAATAGTAGGAGTAGCACTATCAGACTCAGTGCCACCAGAACCTGCAACACCATTCCAAGTCCATGTTCTATTTCTTGAAGCACTACTATAAATAGTTACTGAATCACCTCCTGCCCAAACTTTATAGCTACTAGCACTACAACTTACAGACCAACTAGACCAACTTCCATAAATTTTAGCTCCTGCTGATTGATTAATAGTAATATCTTTAGTTGCACTATCAATAGTTGCTCTAAATACAGAACTACGGGAACTAGTAGAAGTATTATTACCATAACTAACAGTAGAACCACTTAAAGAAGCTGCACCATTAACTTTACTTAATGTTGGAGAGCCACTAGCATTTTCAGTATAAGTTGTTCCTATACCATTCCATTGCCAAGTACGACTTCTAGTAGCAGAAGTAGATAATGTAGCATTTCCACCAGCAGCAGCAATAGTTGTTACATTAGCACTTAAACTAATAGACCATGCTCCCCAACTACTATAAGTTTTAGAACCAGCATTTTGAGTTACAGTAGTGTCTTTAGTTACAGAATCCATTGTAGCTCTAATAACTGTACTTCTAGCACTTGTAGAAGTATTATTATCATAAGTTACTTTATTACTAGCAAAAGAACCAGCACCACTAACTTTACTAAGAGTAGGAGTTCCAGTTCCTGTTTCAGTTCCACCACTTCCACTAACTCCGTTCCATGTCCAAGTTCTTGTTCTACTTGCAGAAGTAGTTATATTTGAACTACCTCCACTAGGAGCAACATTTCCACTATTAGAAATATTAACTGTCCATGCAGACCAAGCACTATATTGTTTAGCTCCAGCAGATTGACTAATAGTTATATCTTTAGTAGTTGAATCAATAGTAGCACGAATAACAGTTGATTTACCACTTGTACTAGTATTATTTCCATAAGTAACTTTAGGACTAGTCCAATTACCTGTACCACTAACTTTACTTAATGTAGGACTTCCATTTCCAGTTTCTGTACCACCAGAACCGGCAACACCATTCCATGTATAACTTCTAGTTCTACTAGCACTAGTTGATATAGTAGCTGTTCCACCTGTTGCTCCAATACTAGTTTTATCAGCACTAATATTAACAGTCCAACTAGACCAATTACCATAAACTTTAGCACCAGCAGATTGTGTTATAGTAATAGATTTAGAAACACTATTGCTAGTAGCAGTAATAGTTATACTACGACTATTTGTTGTAGTATTGTTACTAGCAGTAACAGTTTTACCACTTAAAGTAAATCCACCAGCACTACCACTAAGTGTGGGTGTAGCAGTTTCTGTATCAGTATGTGTAGTACCAACTCCATTCCAAGTCCAAGTACGAGAACGACTAGCATTAGTAGTTATCGTAGCAGACCCACCGCTTGCAGCTATCGTTTGCGTGCTTGCCGAAATAGAAACAGCCCAAGCAGACCACGCTGAATACACTTTTGCGCCTGCCTGTTGCGTTATCGTAACCGTTTTGGACAATCCTACATAACTAGCTGTAAGTGTCGCTGAACGAGCTGAAACGCTCTCGTTTGATGTAAATTTTATTTGATTTCCACTAAGACTAGCACTACCACTAATACTAAGAGTAGGAGTAGCAGTTTCACTATAAACAGTACCAGTGTTATTCCATTTATAAGTTCTACGGGCAACATTAGCAGTAATAGTTCTAGTACCACCTTTAGCTTCAACACTAGTTCCATCAGTTTGTAAATCTAGTACCCAATTGGTATAAACTTTAGCACCAGCAGCTTGATTTAAAGCAGCACTAACTTCTTTAGTTTGTTTATTTTCTAAAGTAAATATAACAGTTAAAGTTCCACTTTTAGTATTAGTAGATTCATTATTAGGTATAGTTAATACATTATTACTTATACTACCTAAAGTAGTAGAACTAGTAAAACTAGCAGTAAAATTAACAACAGTTTCAATCCAAGTTCCAGCATAAGTAGAACCCTTGGTTATACTCCCCGTGGAGGATGCATAATCAGTTCTCTTATATCCACTCTTAACAGAACTAGTAGGAAGTTTTAAATCATAACTTCCACCTGTATTTGCAATAGCACTATCAACTACTGTTAATGTACTAGTATCATATACACTAGCTTTACTACCTTTAAACGTAACAGTATAACTATCTTTAGCTTCTGTATCATCAATTAATACAACTAACTTACCATTAGTTATAACTCCTTTTTCTATCCCATCAAATAAAACTTTAACTCCATCAGTAGGAAAAGTAACAGTATAAGATATAAATTTTTGTTCCCATTCTAATTCTACATTATGAGTTATAGGTAAATAACCACTCTTACCACTAATAGTTTGAGATTTATAATGTTCAGCAGTAATATTAGCAGTATAATCAGTCTTAACAGGAATAGTAAATACAAATTTAGTATTATTTTCACTTATAACAGGAGTATAACCATTAATAGTAACAGTTCCGGAAACATTTAATTTAAACGTAATAGTAGTTTCAGTATTCTCTGGATAAACAAGTTTAGAACCTTGATATATTTCAAATACATCTATACTACCAAGTTTAATATCATGTATTCCAATATCTCCTTGATATATAGCCATAACTTAAGCGTCTGATTTAACTATATAAGTAGTATTGTTATCTTTTTGAGCAATAGCTGCATATTGAGTAGCAGTACCAACCCATATTTTAGGATTAACTATTGGTTCAATAGTAAGATTAGATAATCTATAAAGAGTTTGGTCAACTATTTGAATAGTATTATAAACATAAGAACCATCTTCGGATAAAGCAACATGATGAATAGCATTAGCATTGCTCCATTGAATAATTATAATATTATCTGTATATCTAACATTAAATGTTCCATATTTACCATTATGAAATACAGAATTAGGTTTACCAATAGCTGTAACAAATCCAGCAAAATTAGTAAAAATAGAATTAATAGCAGCCAATACTTCTTCTTTACTACCACTATTTGTTAATAATATAGTAATACTTCCAATATCATAAGATTGAATGATTTGATTACTATTTATAGCTACAAAAGTATTAATACTTTTTGTTTCTTCACCACCAACTCTAGCTATACCTTTATCCCAACTTAAATCAATTTTATTAATTCCACCGCCATTAGGAGAAAAACAAGTAATCGTAGCACTAATGCTATTATTACCTATATCAATTCTATCAAAATTAATTCTACTATTGTTATTATCAACAGCAATAATACTTCCGCCTTTTAATAATATTTCTTTTACTTCATCAAAAGTTTTATCACAAGTAAAATCTTTTTGCCCATTAATATATATTCCAGTAGGAACAGTTATAACTACACCATAAACAGGAATAAATCCTTCAGGTGTGCTTTTATTTTCATATAATTGTTGATTAATATCTTGCATAACTTTATAAACTTTAAATGGTGGCACTTATTCAGTACCACCATGATTAATATTAAGTTGTTTTCTTTTTAATAACAAGTTCATAACCAGCAGGAATTAAAGCTTTAATAGCATCAGCAATAGCTTTATCAACTTCAGCTTTAGTATAAGTATTTTCTACTGTTGGTACATTATCAAACTTATTATTAATTTCTTCTTTAGTATAAACATTATTACTAAGTTCAGTAATTTGATTAGGTAAAGTTTCATCAAGTTTAACTTTATCAGCAGCAGACATACTGCCATTAGCAGTTTTACTAGCATTATTTAAAACAAGACCAACAGGACTTGGAGTATTATATAGATTTGTATCATTATTTTTAATAGATTTACTATATATAATTTTAAGTCCTTCTGCTATTTGTTCAACTCTATCTAGTCTACTAACAAGTTCATTAGATAAACTGTTGACAGTATTAGTAGTTTTCTTACCTTTACCGCCATCATAAGCAGTACCTGTAACTTCACCTAAAGCTAAAGTTTCAGATATAACTGAATATTTAGTTCCAGACCAACGATAAGTCTTACCGCTATAATCAGTACTTTCACTTATATCAACATAAATTTTACCTTTTTCAGGAGTATAATATACAGAAGCATCTTCTATATACTTTTCAGCAAAATGAGTTTCATCAACATAATATCCTTCAAGAACATCATCAACATAACTAGGTAATTGACTTGCTGGGACTTTACCATATCCATCAAGACTAGCAATACCATTTGCTACACCACGTTTAGCTTCAATAGCTTCATTACAGAATCGAATAATCTTCTCTTTAATAATAGGATAATTATCTATATTATTAAGGATATGTTCAACTGTAGATTCAACCTTATTCTCAATAACAACTTTAAGGTTAGGATGATTATCAATATTATCAAAGATATTTTCTATATTACCTTTAATAACATTAAGTAATTCAGTAAAATTATTAATATGTTCAAATATATAAGTAACTCTAGCTTCTATTTTAGTTTCAATAAGATTCTTAAGAATAGGAAATCTATCAATATTATTGAAAATATAATCAACTCTACTATTTACAGCATTATTAATACAAGTAACAAGAGCAGGATAATTATTAATATTAGCAAATATATTCTTAACACAATTACAAACTAAATCAGAAAGAATACCAATAAGCTCAGGATAATTATTAATATTATTAAATATATAATCAACACGTTCATTAATATTATTCTGTATAGCTTCCTGTAATTCTGGATATTGACTAATATTCTTAAATATATCAACTACTTTATTAATAGTATTAGTAACAATAAGATTTTTAATAGCAGGATAATTATCAATATTATTAAATATATTACCAATAGTAGTTTCTACATGAGAATTAATAGCATTAGTTATGAATTGATTAAGAGCAGGATAAGAAGAAATATTATTAAAGATAGATTCAGTCCATTGTTTAATATATTGATTAAATATCTCTTTAAGCTCAGGATATTCATTAATATTATTAAATATATCTCTAATAATAATAGGCAAACTTTCAACTGTACTATTCTTAATAATTTCAACTAGTTTAGGATAATTATTAATATTATTAAACACATTAATAACAAAATCATTAATAAAACTAGTAATAATATCAAGAAAGTCTTTATAATCACCTATATTAGTAAATATCTCTTTAAGTGCTTCTGCTAAATCTTTAATAACAGTATCAAAAGACCATCCTTCCCAATTATCTGGATTAGTCCAAGCAACATCACTAATATCATCATTATTATATCGTTGTGTCCAATTAATATTAGTTGCATCACGATAAGTAATAATATATCCTTTACGACGATAAATTTTATCAAGTTTATTAACAGTATTAGCAAAAGTACCTTCCCAAGTTAAATAAACACTATTACAAGCAGCAAGTATTCTATCAAGTCTAGTACCAGTTAAACCATCAAATACAGCCTGTATAACAGTTAAAGGATATATATTATATCTAGTATCATTTTCTTCACAATACTTATCTAGTATATGAATTGGCATATTGCCCTCTTTATCACATTGAACTTTACTAGGGTCAAAAGATTGACAATTAGTACCAACAAAAACATTCTCTTCTTTAGACATAATTACCACGGATTAGAAACACGTTTAATATAATGTAAAGCAATAGTAGGCATAAGTTTATTAATAGCAAGATAATCACCTGTCCATCTATTACCACTTATTTGACTCCAAGTCATTTCACCATTATTACTAATATTAGGTCCAGTCATATACCAATTAGTAGAACGACTAATGCCAAGATTATCAAGTCTATTTCTATCAGTACCATAAGGATAACCCTTTTTAACATCACTATCTAAATCACCTGATATAGATCTCCAGTTACTAGGTGCTATAACTTGATGGTTATTATCACCGGATTTAGTTTTACCAACAGCAACAGCATGTTGATGTAGAGGCAAATCTGTGCCACCGATATAAAATCCATATGCACTTACATTACGACCAGGAGCAGCAGGGTCATATGTATCTTTAATATTTTCAAGAACAGTTTTCCAATCAAGATTTCCTTGTTTAGGATTATTATAAATATTAATACCATTAGGTATATAACCCATAACAAAACGTCCTTGTGCAGCGGTATAAACTTCCCAACCATTAGGAGGAGTTGAAGTATCCCAAAGCATAATAGAACCAATAGGAACAACGGCAGCAATCCAAGCTTGAATTTGACTAGCAGCAACTCCACCACCTTGTCCACTTCCACCACCTTGTCCAAATCCTTCTCCAACTAATTTATTTTTAATATCAGTATAGAGAGAATTAAAATCTACATCAAGTCTACTAGGTTTAGTTTCACTATCTGCAAATTTATTCATAACAAGATATTTACCTGTTCTAGCTTCACCAAGTTGAGTAACAGACATGACATTATGAGTGCCATCTCCACCAGAACCACCACCTCCTTCAAGACCAGCAATAATATCATTAATTTCTTGCTTAGTATAATAATTATTAAGCATAGAATTAACAATATTTCTTACTTCTTCTTCGGTTAGTCCACCACCACCAGAACCTCCACCGGCAGCATTAATAGTAATAGTACCATCATCATTTTCAACAAAAGTAATATTAGTACCCGGTCTAATCTTATTTTTAAACATTGATACATAATTACTTTCAAAATATTGTTTATACTCATTACTGATATTACTACCATTTTGGTTTATTTTATTAAGAATCTCTTCAATTTTATTATTAATATATTGCTCAAGATTATTAATACTACCTTCTATACTACTATTTAAATCTCCAATCTTATTATAAATATCTTCAAATTTAGCATTATATTCAGTAATAAGATTATTAATTCTAGTGTTAATATCAGTTATATCTTGTTGTAATTTAGATATTTGTTGGTCATGAATTTCAAGATGGTCATTAATCTTTTTAAGTTCTGCAAGAAGCCAAGCATAAAACTTTTCCATCTCTTCTCTTAACTTCTCTAAGAAAGCTTCAAATTCAGCACGAGTAAGATATACAGATAAATCAAAACCCATACTTACCCATTTTTCACCATCCCAAAACCAATAAAAATCATTAGTATAAGCTCCACCCCAACCAACAATTTCAACTTGTTTATTATCTTCACCTAAATCAAGAGGATGATAAAGTATTTGACCAACAGCCCAATTTCCGTCAAGAGATATACTTTCTTTATCAAACATATCTTCTTGACGATAATTACTAAGAAGTCTACATTGATTTAATTTAACTGCACCATCATACATTCTACCACCTCTCCAAAGAATAATACTATTATCTGGAAGTTCAATAGTTTGTCCAGCTAAACAATAATCATATTGAAGTATATAAATAGTATTAGGCTCGTTAATCATATCTTGAGTAAGAGTATTAACACCACTAATCATATTCTTACGAAGATATTTACGAGCCTTTCCACTATAATCATTTGTATTATAGTCTTTATCTGCAAATTTAAGAAGATTATCAACAACAGTTAAATCTTCTTCATCAGCTGCATTAGTAATCTGTGAAGCAATAAACATTTGTTTAACAGATTCACTAAGCATTTCAGGAGTAATCTGACCTTCAAGTATTTGAACAGCATTATCTTCAAAATACTGTTTAAGCACTTGTGCCATATAATTAACTACAACATTACGACGAAGATAATTATCTTGAATATTAATACCAAATTCATCAGCAACTGCACGTTCTGCAATTGCTCTTGGAAACATACCAGTAAATGATTCTACAAATTTAGAACCAATTTCAGAATCAGCTTCAAGATGCCATTTCTTTGCATTAGTAACAGGAGTTATTTCATCAAGAATATAACTCTTTTTAGTTTCAATAACATAAACTTCACAACCTACTCCAATTTGTTCCCATGTAAGAGCATCTCTATCTTCCATTGTAGATACTACAATTCTAGCAGCTTTAAGACCTCTTTGAACAACAGCAATAAGTTCTAGTATTTCTTTCTTGAAAGTTTCATAATCAATAACTAAATCTTCTCGAAGTTTAGCAATAGGCTGCCAATACTCTTCATTAGATAAAGGAATACCAGCAGGAACAGCTTTACGAGATATATAGCTAGCATAGAAACCGTCATGAACTATACATAGTCTTTCATAAGGTCTATCATTCCATTGACCATTACAAGTAAGGCTAACTTTACCAAGTTCTTCTTCTATTGTTTTCATACGTTCTCTAGGTTTACTAAATTCATAGTGTAGACCCCCCGTAGAGGATGGAACACATTCACATTATTCATTATCATAATCAACATCACTAAGACTATAAGTTTCATTATATTCTTTGCCTTCTTCTTTCTTCTCCCAAAGTTTACCAGTTTCAGGGTCAACATAAAATTTAGGAGCATCTCCACAACTAACTATTGCATGAATTTTACCTTCTTCATCAACAGGAAGCGTAATAGAACCACTATACTGAACTTGTTCACTGCCTTCATAAATAATGTTAAGTTGACCTTTAATATATTTAAGAAGAGTTTCAGCAAGTTTATCTTGACCAAGTTGATATGCTGCCATAGCAGATTGAAACATATTCCAACAAGTAACAATATTTTTATTATTACCTTTACAAGTAGCAGAACAATCATTAAGCATATCAAGTCCATATTGTGCCATAAGAACTAATAGTTTATGATAAACACAAACATATTTGCTAGGAACAGTCATATAAACATATTGAGGAGTAATCTCAACTTGTTCAGTTCCATCAGCTTTTACATAGACACCATTAACATAACTATCATCTATTTGTTCACTCATTCTATCATCAAGTTATTGTATGAATTAATAATTGATTTTTGTTGCTCATCAGAAAGCAATTCTAAGGCTTCTAGTGCTTGAATTAAAATTTGCCCTTGTGTTAGTTTGCACCAATTTTTTTCGTTCAATGGGAAGCCTAATTCTGCTATTCTCACCTGTTTTTCAGCCATGCTTGCGATACGCAATTGCATCTCTTTAGATAGCTGTTTTGGATTATTAATATAACCTCTTATCATAATACCATCTTATTTAAATGCCTTATTAATAATATAAGCAGTATAATCATTAACTCTAATATCAATACGTTTATTAAACGCAAGAATACGTTGATTAGAATCAAGATTTTTATTATAGACAATATTTATAATATCACCATAAATATCTTCTTTCCATTCTTCTTTCATATAATGACTAAGATAATCTTCATCACCACGATACATATTAAGTTTAGAATAAGCATCATAATAAACACTATTAACTAAATGTCTAGCGTTATATTTTATTTGGTCACGATTATTATCAACATTATTAGTAATAATAGTTGAAGCAACAAACTTTGCACATTCCGAAGCTGCATTAACCATAGTAATAGAAATAACAGCTTTAGATTTTTCTCTATCTTTTTCAATAATATCTCTAGTAACTATGTTAAGAAGTTTGGCGATATCATCTAAAGGATTTCTTTTGTTATTATCAATTATCTTATTAATTATAAGATAAATAACAATAACAATACCGGGAATAAGACCTTGTTCAAAGGCATTTTGAATTAATTCCATTTTTATAGATACAAGAATAGGGACTATCAGTATCAACACTAATGCTAATACCAATAGCCCCTATTCGATTAATATTACCTAATATTTACCTAATCGAGTCGGGTAATAGGTTATGCTTTTTCTTCAGTAGCAATAGCTTTAAGGATAGTTTCAACAGTTGCAATAGCAGCAGCTTCAGTAGGAAATGCTATTTGTACAATCTGATGAACAACTTCATCTCTAGTTTTCATTTCACGTGGAACAGCAAAACGAAGAGTAAAGATAGTATATCCAGCATCTGCACTATCAGGTTGTTTCAAAGGATTAAGCGGATATGTAGGATACAGTTCAGTATAAGTATCTCGATAAGTATATTCGATACCAGCATCAGCAGCAGCTTTATTAGCCAAATCAGTAATATAAGCTGCATCTCCATATGCAGGAAAACCAGTAGCTGTAACTGTAACACTAATACCAACTAATTCATCAGCTCCAAGAATTTCATAATCAATACCTTTAGACTCAGCAGTTAGAGTGATTTTAGCATCAGAAACAGATGCTTTAATACCATGTCCAACAGTATTATTATTAATTTGGTTAGCTAATTTTTTTGCTACATCATTAGCAGTAGGATTAAGACCAGTATGAATGGTAGCAGTCCAACGATTACGTTCATTGAACTTTAATCCTTTTTTCACAATCATAATAGAATAATCAGAATAAGCATTTACATCTCCGATAGTAAGATTAGCAGAGAAAGTAGTAGCAGCTTGATAAACACCTTTAACAAAAGTAAGATGTTTCTTATAAGCTGGAAGAACTACTGGACCATTTGCTTCACGACCAAGATTAATGTAAAACTTATCGGTAATCTTAGTACCGTCAGCGTCAATCGTTTCCTTGCCATCGACAAGATAAGTAAAAGCAACCGCTCCAGCAGCAAGAGGTAAGTCTTCTCCATAAGCGACTTTGCCCGCCAACAAAAACTGTCTCATTTTTAATTTAATTTAGAGTTTAACTTTGTTTATCAGCTCCATTAGAAGTAGCACCAATACTAGCAAGATAAATCTGTACTGCACGCATAACTATTTCCATATGTAAATAAGGAGGTAAATCACAATTAACCCAATCTTCTTCTCTATCTTCATCAAATTTAACTTTAGCAGGTTCTTTGATATAAAGATATTTAACTAATTGAGGTTTAACTGTATTATTACGTCCAGTATATATATCAACATTAATACCAGATTCATCTCCAAATATAGTAACTATCGGAGCATCTTTCGCAGCACGATTACAGAAATCTCTTAGCGTTTGACCTAAATCTTCAGCTTCAATAATTCTACAATCATAAATTGTCTTGCCATTATAACTAACTTGAAAGCCTGTATATAGCATTATTCCGTCGCTATCAATGTTAATTTTATAAGGGTCAACTTCTGTTCCACCACCTGTAATATCTCCGCCGTTAACAGTACCCGCTGTGTATAAAGTTCTAAGAGCATTAACAGGACTAATAGAAGCATTTTGTCGAGCAACCTTATCATTATAAGGAACAGGTCCGACGTTTTCTACTATTACATTTCTAGCTTTTTCAATTATAGCAGCATTAAGACAAATATCTATATCTTCCATGAGAATAGCACGAACGGTCTGCATACCCATCTGTTGTGCCAGTTCTCTGAACGTCACGTGCATCTCCCCAATGTTCATAATCAAATGTTTTTAAGTTTATTTTTATAAGCACTAACAAGAGCACTATTAGTAGGATTCTTAAACCATGTAACAGCTTCCTTAACATTAGCACCAATGAACTCACCATCAGGAGTAGTAATATTCTGATTATGAATTGCTCTGATAAATTCTCCACGAGAAATAAGAACCTCAATTAAAGATTTAATAGTAATATCTTTA
>CAJLUG010000011.1 GCA_905209745.1 uncultured Mycoplasma sp. | reverse complement strand
CCAAAAATAATTAGTCAAAATTTTAGTCAATGTCATTAAAACCGTTGAAATATAAGGAATAATCATAAAGTAACCACCTTTATGAAAATTATTATAAGTGTAAAAAATAGAAATATTTGTCGTTTTTAGACATGAAAAAGGCTCTCGATTGAGAGCCCTTTTTGTTATTTGATTTCGATTACTTTTTTCGTATCTACTTCTTCTTTTTTAGGAACTGTAAGTTTTAACATTCCATTTTCGAATTTAGCATCAATTTTATCTTCGTCTAAGTCACCTAAATAGAAACTTCTTTCATATTTTCCATAAGTTCTTTCACGACGAATATAGTTTTTCTTTTCATCTTCTTCATTTACTTCATTATTTTTTTCTGCTTTGATAGTTAAATAACCATCTTTTGTTTCAACAGAAATTTCATCCTTTTTAAATCCTGGAATGTCCATTTCAATGTGATAGTTACCATCTTTTTCATAAATATCACATTTCATAGATTGTTCCTTTCTAGTAGAAATAAAATCATCAAAAATATCATCTAAATAAAATTTTCTTGGCATTAAATCCATATTTTATCATCTTCCTTTCGTTTACAATTATGTTATAGCACTTTTTTTAGCACTTGTCAAGTAAGAGTGCTATTTTTTTTAATTTTTTCTACATTATTAGTATATGTCTTTTGTTATTTATTATTCCAAGTCCAGTTTTTAATGTAAGGAAGATCTTCGCCATATTGTCTAATATAGACTGTATGTTGTTTTAACATATCTTGGCACCAATTAATTAAAACTTTTGATGTCTTTTTATATCTTGGAATATGAAGTAGTGCATCCATTACTAAATGAAAGCGATCAATTTCATTTTGTACTCTCATATCAAAACTTGTTGTGATGGTTCCTTCTTCTTGATATCCGTGAATGTACATATTTCTATTTGTTCTTTGATAAGTTAATTCTTCGATTGCAGATTTATAGCCATGAAAATTAAAGATTATTGGTACATCTTTTGTGAATAGATTATCATATTCTTCTTCTGTTAGTCCATTTGCACAAGTTACCCTTGGTGCTAGTTTTGTTAAGTCTACTACGTTAATCATACGAATTTTTATATCTTTTACGCATGTTTTTAAAATATCGATGGCAGCAAGTGTTTCTAGTGTTGGTGTTTCTCCTGCACAGGCCATAATAATATCTGGTTTTCCTTCATCATTACTGGCAAAATCCCAGATGCCGATTCCTTTTTGGCAATGTTTTTTTGCTTCTTCTTTGGTTAACCATTGGGGTCTTGGATGCTTACTAGCAATAATAGCATTTACTCTTTGTTTTGATTTTAGAGCATCATCCATACACCATAACAAGGTATTGGTATCTGGTGGAAGATAGATTTTTACCATATCTAATTTTTTCGTAAGTAAATGATTGATAAAACCTGGATCTTGATGGGTATAACCATTATGATCTTGTTGGAAAGCATGTGAAGTTAATAATATATTTAAAGATGAGATTGGTGCTCGCCATAAAATTGGGGTGCTTGCTTTTAACCATTTTAGATGTTGGGTAATCATAGAATCTACAATTCTAATAAAAGCTTCATAACTGTGAATTAGTCCATGTCTTCCTGTTAATAAGTAACCTTCTAACATTCCTTCACAAACATGTTCTGATAAATAAGAATCCATGACTCTTCCTGTTTTAGATAAATATTCATCGCTTTTATATGTTTTATAGTTCCAAGTTCTATTTTCTTTTTCAAAGATATGATTTAGTCTATTAGACAAAGCTTCATCTGGTCCAAAGATACGGAAGTTTTTATTATCTTTGTTTAATTCAAAGACATCTCTTAGATATGCACCTACTTCAATCATATCTTGTTTTATAACGCTACCAGGAGATGGTATATTTACTGCATATTGTTCCCAGTTTGGTCTAATGATTTCTTTTAGTAATACTCCTCCATTTGCATAATCACTTTTTCCCATACATTTCGATGGTGTTGGAACAAGTTCCTTTATTTCTTTTAGTACTCTTCCTTTTTCATCAAATAATTCTTCTGGATGATAACTTTTTAACCATGTTTCTAAGAGAGGAATATTCATAGGATTATCTCTCGTGATTGCTATTGGTATTTGATGAGCTCTAAATGAGCCTTCTATTTGTTTTTCTTCTACTTCTTTTGGTCCTGTCCAACCTTTTGGGGTTGTTAGTACAATCATCGGCCATTCATGATCTACTGAAACAGGATGTTTAATTTTTTCTATTTCTTTTACTACTTTATCTAGTGTTTTGGCCATTTCTTCGTGCATCCTTAGTGGATCTTCTCCTGTTATAAAGTAAGGTTTCCAACCAAGTCCGTAGAAATAGTCTTCTAGTTCGCTTTCACTCATTCTACCAAATACCGTAGGATTTGATATTTTATAGCCATTTCTATGTAAGATGGGTAAAACATAACCATCTGTTTCTGGATTTAAAAATTTATTGATGTTCCAAGAAGTTGCGAGTGGTCCTGTTTCTGCTTCTCCATCTCCTATTACACAAGCAACGATTAATCCCTTGTTATCTAGAGCTGCACCTGCGGCATGAGCAAGACTGTATCCTAGTTCTCCACCTTCATGAATAGAGCCTGGTGTTTCTGGTGCGGCATGAGAAGATACGCCTCCTGGAAAACTAAATTGTTTAAATAACTTCTTTAGTCCAGCTTCATCTTCTGTAATACTAGAATAAAATTTAGAATAAATTCCTTCTACATAGTTATTCGCAATCATTGCTTCTCCACCATGTCCAGGTCCTGCAATATACATCATTTTTAAATTATATTTTTTGATTACTCTATTTAGATGCATATAAATAAAGTTTTGTCCTGGTGCAGTTCCCCAATGACCTACGACATTTGGTTTAATATCTGTACTTGTAAGTGGTCTTTTTAGTAAAGGATTATCTAATAAATAAAGTTGTCCTACTGATATATAATTTAATACTCTAAAATATTTATCCATTAATTTTAATTCTTTTTTTGTAAGTGTTGCCATAAATTACTCTCCTATCTTAACCAATTATATATCAAAATTATATTTTTTTAAAGTAAAAAAAAGACAAATTCATTTTATTATGAATTCATCTTTTTATCTTTTGTTATGAGTCTTTTTTAGTTTTAGTACTTTCATTTTTTCTTCGATTTTTCTTGTTAATTTTATTTGTTCTTCTTCTACTTTTTTTCTATCTTCTAGAGATTGTCTTAGTATGATTCTATCACTATCTCTTGTGATACGATAATTACTATTATTATCTTCTAAATAAGTCATTATGTTATCAGGTGTAGGGATGTTATCAAAAAATTCAATTACATATCTTTCTTTATTATCTTTTTCGGTATTACTTGATGCGTTTTTAAAATCTTTTATTACTTTATCATGGAACATGATTTTATAATCACTATTAGAACAAGTTAGACAATCTAGTACCGTATCTTCTCCAAGGGGATCCATATGGCCACATGGTCTTTCTACATTGGATACTATATCTAAGATAGCATGGTTTTTGTTATACTCTTCTACTTCTCTTTCCTTATTTACTATCTTTAAATCTTTTCTCCAACTTACATCTACTATCTTCTCTTTCATATTTTCTCCTATTCTACACTTTTTAGCGATTCAATCATATCTATTTTCTTTAATGAGAAATATAAAATGATATTTACTAGTATCGCAAAAGCAGCAGTTATTAATATTGCGTATATATAGCTTGGCCAAAGAATACTATAGTCAAACATTAAGTTATCGATTTCGCAAGTTTTTAAAATGTATACGGTTAAAATATTACCAATGCCTAGTCCTAATAAAATACCAATTACTGTTAAAATACTGTTTTCTCTATTGATATATTGATATACTTCTTTATCATAAAATCCTAGTACTTTAATGGTTGCGAGTTCTCTTCTTCTTTCACTAATATTAACACTAGATAAGTTATATAATACTACAAATGCTAAGGCTCCTGCTGATACAATTAATATTAATGATACGTATGCAAAACTTTCCATTGTATCGTCAAAGACATGTCTTGTTGTTGAAGTAAAGGAAATATTAGATACGCCTTCTATTTCTTTTAGTTTTGCGGCGAAAGTTTTTTCTTCTTTTTCAGTCATCTCTGTTGTTTTTATTAATACTGTATTATAAGTTGATCCTTTATAAGATGACTTTGGTAAATAAATATAATGTAACAAGTAGTTTTCGGTAATATGGGATATCTTTTCAGTATAGGTATTTGTTCCTGTAAATTCTAAAGTATCTCCTACTTCTACTTCTAATAGATTAGCTAATTTTTCCGTAATGATAATTCCATCTGTTAAATTATATTCTTCTTTTTTCTTACGACTTTGTAATTTAATAAAATCATCTGGATCTTCTTCGGGTACGATAAGAGTTACTGACTGATTGGTGTCTTTGTTATCTATAGAAATAGATTCTTCTTGTACTCTTAATAGGTCTTTAATTTCTTTTACTTGAGTTAATTCGTTGATTGTGTTTTCTGTTGCTTCTTCATTTAGCGTAATACTAGCATCGTAGGTAAATAATTCATCATATTGATTTGGTACAATTTTTCCAATACAATCTTTTAGACCAAATCCAGCTAATATTAATCCTGTACAACCAGCAATACCAATAATAGTCATTAAAAATCTTTTTGTATAACGGAAGACGTTTCTTACTGTTACTTTATAAGAGAAAGATAGCTTGTTCCAAATGAATGATATTCTTTCTAGTAAAACTCTTTTTCCTGGTCTTGGGGCAACTGGTCTAAGTAAATTCGCAGGAGATTCTTTTAGGGTTTTTCTACAAGTATAAATTGTAGCTCCTAACGTACAAACTAGCGCTATCATCATTCCTTGGAAAGTAAGGGATGAGTAATAACTTAGTTTGATATCTCCTAATTTATAGAGATTTTGATACATGGTAAAACATAGTTCTGGTAGGATACGATAACCAATTAAAACACCAATAATTGATCCAATAATAGTTGCGAGAGAGGCATATAAGATATATTTAAACATAATAGCACTATCTCTATATCCTAATGATTTTAATGTTCCGATTTGGCTACGTTCTTCTTCTACCATACGTGTCATAGTCGTTAAACAAACTAGTACGGCAACAATAAAGAATACTAATGGGAATACTTTCGCAACATTATCGATTCGTTCTGTATCTTGTTCGTATTGATAAAATCCAGTATTAGCATTAATATCTAATACATACCAAGTTGCGTTATTTTCTTCTTCTTTTAAAATTTTTCTTATTTCTTTTTTCTCTTCTTTTACTAAATCTTCATATTTATTTGAAAATCTACTTTCTTCTGTATCTAATTTAATATAAGCTGTTGTTTTTACAGGACTTAATATATTTTCAGTTTTCATATATAGAAAATAGTTAATTTGTCCGGATAAAAGAGTTGTTGAATCTCTTTCTGTTGATATGTATAGTGGACTTTCTACATATCCTGTCACTGTTAGTGTTTTATTTAAAACTAAATCGGAATCAATGGTTATTTTATCTCCTATTTTGATACTGTCAGAAATTTGATTATCTATTACAACTTCATCAACTTTTTCTGGCATACGACCTTTTACTAATTTTGGTTTATTTATTTCATTTTCTTCGTCATAGGAAATAATTCTTGTAGCATAATCTTCTTCTTTGTTTGTGATAGCATCAAAACTATATCCAGCTTCGATGTTGTAGTCTTCTTCTAGTCTATTGATTACTTTATCGGTTACTCCATAATCGGATGTAATATAAATGTCATAAAAATTGTTTTCTTCGTAGTAGGCATCTAATGTATTTTCCATATCAGGAGCAACTGCTCTGATACCTGCGAAAAAACCTACTCCTAATAGAACAATTATTAGGATTGATAGAAAACGTTTACTCGTTTTTACCATGCAGACAATGGTTTCTTTTAATAGTTTTTTCATTACCAAGTAATATCCTCTACTTTTTGTGGATGTTCATTTATGGTTGTAGACTCTGCTTTTCCGTTTTTAAATCTAATAATTTTGTCTGCAATTGGGGCAATCGCACTGTTGTGAGTAATAATAATAACCGTCATTTTGTCTACTCTTGCTAATTGTTCTAAGACTTTTAAAATTTGCTTTCCTGTTTCATCATCTAAGGCTCCTGTAGGCTCATCCGCTAATAAAATTTTCGGATTTTTCGCAACCGCTCTAGCAATCGCAACACGTTGTTGTTCTCCTCCGGATAATTGTGCTGGGAAGTTATTTAAACGGTTTTCTAGTCCTACTGCTTTTAATGTTTTTACGGGAGATAAATGTTTTTTACAAATTTCTGTTGCTAGTTCTACATTTTCTCTGGCAGTTAAGTTTTGAACTAAATTATAAAATTGAAAGACAAAGCCAATGTCATTTCTACGATATTTTACTAAATCTTTATTGCTATATTTGGTTATGTCTTTACCATCAATAATTACTTCTCCACTTGTTACTTTATCCATTCCTCCTAAAATATTTAACGCTGTTGTCTTTCCTGCTCCTGATGGTCCCAAAATGACTACTAATTCTCCTTTTTCTATTGAAAAAGATGCTTCGTTTAAGGCTTTCACTTGGGATTCTTTTTCGCCATAAAATTTATTTACATTTTTAAATTCAATATATGGCATATCATCCCTCCTATCTATATTTTTATTATATCATTATTTCCCAATAAATAATAATGAAATTTAAGAATGGTATTTTTTATGACAATACAAAAATGACACTCATTCGTTAGAATAAGTGTCTACCACAAAAATATTTCAGGTAGGCATTCCTAACAGGAACGCTTCCTTTTTTTGTAAGTTTCCTTACAGTTTCAATATATCATATTTTTTTACTTAATTCCAGAAAAACATTTCTTTTTAGAGTGTTTATTATTTTACTCCTTTTTTTCATTTTACATCTTGTATTATTGACTCTCTTTATTATCCTATTAATACAATGATAAATAAATGACACTCATTCGTTAGAATAAGTGTCTATCCTCAAATATAAGGTAGCACTCCTAACAAGAACGCTTCCTTTTTTGTAAGTCTCCTTACAATTTCAATATATCATGTTTTTATGATTGATACAAGTACTTTATACACCTACACTTTTTGTTTCTGGTAAAGTAGATCCACCATCAATTACAATTCCTTGTCCTGTAATATAAGTAGATTCATCACTTGCTAGAAAAGCTGCTAGTTCACCTAGTTCTTCAATTGTTCCTAGACGTCCCATTGGAATTCCCGCAGCAATACCAGCAACAACACTTTGTGGGTTATTTGCATTAGAATCTTTGGCGATTCCTTCTACCATAGGTGTCATAATGTAACCAGGCATAATTGCATTTACTGTAATGTTATTTTTTACTAATTCCATAGCAAGACCTTTCGTAAATCCTACTAGAGCAGCTTTGGTTGTGGCATATGCTACTTCTCCAGTATCAGCAACCATTGGTCCTGTTACACTGGATAGATTTACAATTCGTCCATAATTATTTTTTATCATATGTGGTACTACTACTTGGGTCATATTCCATGTACCTTTAATATTAATATCAAAATGAGTATCTCTTACTTCATCTGTCATAGATGTAAATGGTTGTAATTTAGCAATACCAGCATTATTTACTAAAATATCAATTTTACCTTTTTTAGTGATAATGTCATTTACGATAGCTGCTAACATATTTTTATCTCGAATATCTGCTTTATATCCCATTACTTTTGGATTTTGTAATTCTTGTAATGTTTGTTGTAGTCTATCTGAAGAGTCAATAATAATTACATCGGCACCGTATTTTAAAAATATTTTTACGATACCTAATCCATTACCCATGGCTCCACCTGTAACAATAGCGATTTTTCCATCTAACTTCATAATCATCTCTCCCTTTTTATTCTAAAATAAGTATATCATTGTTGACTGTTTTTGGCTAGGCATTTCTTTAAAAAAAACAAGACTTTTGGTCTTGTTATTTAGCGATTACTTCACAAATTAAATTAGATATTTCTGTTGGATTATCGATTGGAAGTCCAGCAATTATTCTTGCCTCACTATATAATATTTTGGTATACTTTTTAAATTCCTCTTTATCTTTTTTGTATAGAGATTTTAACTTTTTAGCAATTGGATGTTTTTCATTAATCTCTAATACTGTTTGAGCTTTGATTCCCATATCGTTTGGCATAGCATCAAATACTTTTTGCATTTCTATGGATACATCCCCTTCACTTGTTAAGCAAACTGGATGTGTTTTTAATTTGTTGGTGAATCTTACTTCTTTTACTTCTTTAATTTCTTCTTGCATGTCTTTTAATAAATCTTCATTTTCTGCATTTACTTTTTTCGTTTCTTCTTTTTCTTCTTCTGTTTCTAAGTCTAAGTCCCCATTTTCTACATTAGCAAATTTCTTACCTTCATATTCCTGAATAGCAGTAATGGCAAATTCATCTACATAATCTGTTAAATATAAAATATCATATTCTTTTTCTTTTACTTGTTCTACTTGTGGAAGTGAATCGATTTTCGCAATAGATGATCCTCCAGCATAGTAAATCTTTTCTTGTCCTTCAGGCATATTATCTACATATTCTTTTAATGTTATTAATTTATCTTTTTTAGATGAGTGGAACATGATTAGATCTTTTAATTTATCTTTATCTTTACCAAATTCATTATAGATTCCATATTTTAATTGAACACCAAATGTTTTAAAGAATTCTACGTATTTTTCACGATCTTCTTTTAACATTTTTTCTAGTTCTTTTCTAATCTTAGATTCAATATTTTTAGCTATTAAACTTACACTTTTAGACTTTTGAAGAATTTCTCTTGAAATATTTAAAGATACGTCTTCTGTATCAACTACACCTTTTACAAAACTAAAATAGTCTGGTAGAAGATCGGAACATTTATCCATAATTAAGACACCAGAAGCATAAAGACTTAAACCTTTTTCATAATCTTTTGTATAGTAATCATATGGAGCATGAGATGGAATAAATAATAAGCTGTTATAGCTACACATTCCTTCTACTGAAGTATGAATTACTTTTAATGGTTTATCGAAATCATTAAATTTATTCATATAGAAATTATTATATTCCTCTTCTGTTACTTCACTGGCTTTTTTCTTCCATAGAGGAACCATACTATTAATGGTTTCTACTTCAAGCTTATCTTCATACTCCTTCTTTTCTTCGTCTTTTAATTCATGTTTTGTTACTTCCATCTTGATTGGGTAACGAATATAGTCAGAATATTTTTTAATTAATTCTTTTAGGTTATATTCTTCTAAATAGTCACTATAATTATCTTCTTCTGTATCAGGTTTTATGTGTAGAGATATTTTAGTACCAATTTCTTTTTTGTCACATTCTTCAATACTATATCCTTCTACTCCTGTTGATATCCATTTATATCCTTTATCACTATCTACAGATTTTGTTTCTACTTCTATGCAATCACTGACCATGAATGCGGAATAAAAACCAACACCAAATTGACCAATAATATCAATTTTATCTTGTTTTGTCATATTTTCTTTGAAGTTTAAAGAGCCAGAAGATGCGATTGTTCCTAGATTTTTATCTAGTTCTTCTTCTGTCATACCAATACCGTTATCCTCTACTACTAAAATTCTATTTTCTTTATCGTAACGAATATTGATTTCTAATTTATCCTTTTTTACTTTTACTTTCTTATCTGTTAAGGAACGGTAATATAGTTTATCAATGGCATCACTCGCATTAGATATTAACTCCCTTAAAAAGATATCTTTATTTGTATAAATAGAATTAATCATCAAATCTAATAATCGTTTTGATTCTGATTTAAATGCTTTCTTTCTCAATTTTTACATCTCCTTTTCTTGTTATAAATTAGTTATAACACTACACTTAGCAGTTGTCAAGTTTGAGTGCTAAAAATATTTATTAAGAAAAAGTCATGACTGAATGACTTGTTCTAGTTTGTTTTTTAATTCATTATTCTTGTCTTCTATAATTTTGATTTTATATTTTTTTAACTCTTGAAAAGGAAGGGTTGTTAATTTATTTTCTTTAATTACCTTTATTCCTGTTTTGGTTGTTCCTAGACAAAGATAATTTTTTCTTTCTTGGGCATCTTCTATTGTTATTTTATAAAATCTTTTTTCGTTGTGTTTTTTTATTTCATTTATAATTTGATATGTCATATAGTTATAAGTTAGTTCTTCATTATCACAATAAATATTTAATATTTTACTACCATATAAATATTCAATAATAAATAAATGATTCTTTACAATCGCATAATATTTACCATTGATTCTTTCTAGATAATCTATTTTTTCTTTTTTACCTTTTAGTGAAGAAAAATAAGGATCCATCTCTTCTTCTAAAACATTACATTTTAGAGATCTTTGATATTTTACTTCTTCATTTGTATTCATCGCTACGGATAATATTTCTGTTGCTAATTCACTCATGATATTTGGTGCATGTTCAAACAACATAACGATTGTTTCAAAGAAGAATTCCCATTCCTTTGGTAAATATCTAGTCATATAGAAATCATATTGTTTATTATCTAGATAGACATCTATTTCTATTTGAAAGTTTTCTATTTTTTTACGTCTTAAGTCACGTTTTTTTAATTCTTCATATTTAGGTAAGTTTTTTTTAATTGTATCGATAAGATAAAGAACACTTTTTACTTCCATAAATTGATAGCAACAATATTCTGAAATATCTGAACTTTCTACTACATCTAAAGGAATATATAATACTTTAAATTTTTCTATTTTTTTATTAAAAACTAAAGCTAGATAAAAATTGGAATTATTATAATCCTTAATTTTTAATTCTAATACTTTTGTTTCTTTTCTCTTTTTTAAATAATTGTTAATTCTACTTATATTTTTTTCAACTCGCATACCCAAATCCCTCTTCCCACTACCTAATATTATTATAGCATGACTTTTTCTTTTTTTCTAACATTTCCACATTTTTTATGGTGTTAAATTATAGTTTACATTATTCTAAGCTTTCTACCCATTCAATCATTTTGTACCAAGTGGCTGGTCCTACTACTCCGTTTTCTGGTAAATTGTATCTTTTTTGAATGGCCTTGATGGAGTTTTCTGTTAACTCATCAAAAGTACCATTGACACGAACTCCTGGAATTTGATGGGTCTTGTCACAAATAATGTATAAAAAATTTTGAAGATTTAGGATATTATCACCGCTCATACCTTTAGATAGAAAAATTCCTGGATATAACTTATCTTCGTAATACAAATATTCTGCTGGAATTAGTTCTTTTGTTTGAGTATAGAC
Organism: uncultured Mycoplasma sp.; assembly: GCA_905209745.1. Lineage (GTDB taxonomy): Bacteria > Bacillota_I > Bacilli_A > RF39 > UBA660 > Faecimonas. Next base: position 1,441 of record CAJLUG010000011.1, on the reverse strand, counting down.
GTTTACTAAATCGTTCCATGTTGTTTTATCAACAATTCCTGTTGCGGGAATATCATATTTGTTTTGGAAAGCTATTACCATTTCTTTGGTATCTTCTGTAAATTCTTCACCGGATAAGTTAAGACTTGGTATATCTGTATCGAAGAATGAAAGAAAATTCAGAAGATAGTTTAAAGCTCTAATATATGGTCCACTTTCTCCTTCTTCTAGAGTATCACCATAAGGAAATTCTACTTCTTCAATATTGATTCCTTCGCCAGCAAGGTCGGCAACTCTTTTTACGGCATTATAAATATATTTTACTTCATACCAAGTACCTTTATCGACTACTCCTGTTACAGGGAGGTCAAAGATTTCTTGGAATTTTTTTACAGCATCTTCCATGTCAACGGTAAAGAAAATATTTTCTTCTTCTATTTTTGGTATAACTGGATAGTTGTTACTGATACGGTTTAGTTGTACTTTTAACTGCCTTACATAATTTCCGGCTGATCCTAGGCGAAATGGAAATCCAGGATAAGAAGGCATATTAGGAGAGATAGGTGCATTATAAATTAATCTAATGTCGTCTCCGTAATATTCTTTTAATATTTGAGTTGGTGAATATCCTTGTTTAGCTAATTCTACGCTTCCCCATTGTGAAAGTCCTTCACACGTTACATTAACACCATCACAATAAGAAGCAAATAAAGGTTGTACTTGTTCTCCTTTTACAATATAGTTGTTGAAAATATCATCAACAATATGAGAAATATTTTCAAAAAATTGTGAGTCTTCATTAAATGTTTGATCATAAGTTGGACTGCTCGTGATATCAAAATTATAGCCTTTTGATGGATACCATTCATTATAAATTCTATTTAGAGCAAATGAAATTTGAGCTAAGATATTGGCTTTTATCGCGTCTGTTGGCCAAGATGGGTATATTTCGTTTGAGGCAACATTTTTTATGTATTCTGGAAAAGTTACAGTAACTGTTTTTCCTGCTTCTGTAGGTGGCCCTATATGCACTGTTATTTCTGTCGGTACTATAGGAGTCTTAACTGCCATTGCTACTCATTCCTTCCGTATCAATTTCAGGTATCATTTTTATATATTGAATTACTCCAAGATTGCCAAATATCGCAACATCATATTTTTTGATTCTTTCGAAGCCTTCATGAATCGCTGTCACATCATATTCCGTATACTGCGCTTTGTCTCCAGGCTTAAAATCCGTATTTTCATTTGGAGCTGGCAAAACTATATCACTAATCATACCACTTGAATCTGTTTTTCCTCTAAAGAAAAGTACTTTGGTATCATTAATATCTTTAGTAATGATAATATCAGTATTCGCAATTGGAATTGCTTTATAAGCCGTAAAAACTTCTACTTTTAATCTTCCTGTTGATGGGTTTTCTGTTATAAACTTTTGATAACTATCCGTTTTTTTAAAATC
>CAJLUG010000010.1 GCA_905209745.1 uncultured Mycoplasma sp. | reverse complement strand
GGATTCCGTATCAAAAGTGATTAAAGCAGCTTGATTATTTTTATTTGATAATAAATTACTAATTAGTTCTTTGGAATCACTTTTTACTCTGCCCAGTTTCTCACCGGACATGGAACCAGAAATGTCTAATACAAAGATAATATCGGTATACTCATTATTTGTCATAAGATTTGTATCTACATCGAACGTCACTTCTGCTTCTCCATAATTTTTCCAGTATCCTGACTTTGTTACTTGCCAGGATCCTGCTTCACCGGATGCGAAGTCGGTGTTTTCTGACTGAATCACAATACTTCTTACAGGCTCTACTGCAGCGAAAGTATTCGAAATAGAAAATATACCTAAACATAAAATAAATACAAGTGTTGCAATACATTCTTTTTTATACTTTGTAATAAACTTTCCGAATTTGGTCATAATCCCACTCCCAATAATTTCCATATCTTCTCTAGACCTTATAAAATATACATCACACAATCATAAAGTTAGTTACTTTATGATTGGAGATTTACTATAAAACCTACTCCATATCATATTAAATATACTATATTTTAGGTGCTTTTACAATTAAAAAGGCAAATTCTAGTCTATATTTTGGTTGAATTTACGAGTAATATGCTTTATTCTTAGTCAAATTTTTAGTCATAAAACATAAGCAAACTTATATATATTCGACAAATATTTACAAATCACTCCAAAAATAATTAGTCAAAATTTTAGTCAATTCTTCTAAAACTATTGAAATATAAAGGAAAATCATAAAGTAACTACCTTTATGAAAAAAAGAAGCATTTTAGAATATACATCTAAAATGCTTTTATTGTATTAAAATATTCCAGTAATATTTCCATCAACTACATCAATCTTTTCATAGTTAGGATGCTTAGAAAGACCAGGCATTCGTAAAATACTTCCAAAAAGAACAGTAATAAATCCAGCACCATGATAAAGCTCTAAATCTCGAACATAAATAGTATAATCAGAAGGATTACCTAACTTTTTAGGGTCGTCTGATAAAGAATATTGTGTCTTAGCTCCACAAATTGGAAGTTGAGTAAAATTATTCTTCTCTAACCATTCTATCTTCTTTAACGCTTCCTCACTATACTCTACACAAGAAGCATGATAAATTTCATAGGCAACTTTTTCTATTTTTTCAGTCAAAGATAAATGAACATCATATAAAGGAAAAGATATTTTTTCTTCTTCTAGAGAAGAAAGTACCTCTTGATATAAATCTTGAGCTCCTTCTCCCCCATCTACATAAGCAGTAGACTTAGCAAAAGGAACATCATGACATCTACAATAATCTCGAATAACCTCTTCCTCGGAAACAAAATCTCCTTCATAAGAATTTAAACAAACAACCGAAGAGACACCAAACTTTTTAAGATTAGAAAGATGAGCCTCCAAATTACAAAGACCTTTCTTTACTGCTTCAGGATTTTCTATACCAACATCTGTAACACCAGCATGATATTTCAATGCCTTAATAGTAACAACTAAAACAACACAATCTGCATGAAATCCTCCCTTAGGACAAACGATATCAAAAAACTTTTCAGCACCAAGATCCGCACCAAATCCTGCTTCAGTAATTACATAATCATCCAAACTAAGACCAAGTTTAGTAGCCAATATACTATTAGCGCCATGTGCAATATTCGCGAAAGGTCCTCCATGAATAAGTACTGGAGTATGTTCTAATGTTTGTACAAGATTAGGATAAAAAGCATCTTTAAGTAACGCAGTCATCGCTCCTTCTACATGAAGGTCACGTGCAAAAATTGGTTTTTTATCCTTATCACAACCAATAACAATATTACCAAGCATTTCTTTTAAATCATCAAAAGAATTAGCTAAACAAAATAAAGCCATGATTTCACTTGCAGAAGTAATATTAAACTTTGTCTTTCCTTCTAAAGTCTCTACTCTGCGCAAACTACGGTCATTAACATCTAAACATCTATCAAATAAAACCTCATCAATCCCAAGTTCATTTCCTTGATAAATATGATTATCTATCGCAGCCGCAAGCAGATTATTCGCAGCCGTAATAGCATGGAAATCCCCTGTAAAATGTAAATTAATATCTTCCATTGGAACAACTTGACTACGACCTCCACCAGTAGCCCCACCTTTCATCCCAAAAACAGGACCCATAGAAGGTTCACGAAGAACAGCCAAGACATCTTTTTTATTCCGATGAAAACTATCAGCTAAACCAATACTTACTGTCGTCTTTCCCTCACCATAAGGAGTAGGACTAATTGCCGTTACCAAAATCAACTTACCTTTCTTTTTTCCAGGACCAGATATAATTTTAGCTTTATCTTTTCCATATAAAATATAATCATGAGAAGAAAGATTTAAAGCATCTAAAACATTAGTAATATCATTATTCATAAAGAATCACCTCATATAGATTATATCACATGAACTTGCTTAATAGACCTCTTTATAAAACCAAAAATAAAATTTAGAAAAGGAATTTATGTTTTTTATAGAAAAATGAGAACAAAAATAAAAAAAGTGCGATTTGAAAACAAAAAATAATTCTGTTAGTATCATAACCATTAAGAAAAAAGGAGGGAAAAAATGAAAAAAATATTATTTTTCTTAATGGCAGTAACTATAGCAGTAATATGTTGTCCTAAAGTAGATGCAGCAACTAGTTTTTACGAAGGAGAATATATCGATAATATTTATATGAATAAGAAAAAGAGAAACTCAGATACCATTTATTATCAAAAAGCCAGATTCTTTAGGCAAACAGGAACAAATGACTTTGCCTACTGTATTGATCCATTTGTCTTCTTTCAAGAAGGAAGCACTTATGAAGAGACAATCAATCCTAAAAACTTAAGTGCTGAACAAAAAGAAAACATTTCATTAATTGCATACTTTGGATATCAATACCCAGGTCATTCAGATCCAAAATGGTATGCCATTACTCAACTTATGATATGGCAAGAGGCAGATCCCACAGGTGACTTCTACTTCACTAACGGACTAAATGGTAACAGAATTGAAAAATTCACAACAGAAATAAATGCGATAAAAACATTGGTAAACAATTACAAAAAAACACCAACGATAGCCAATCAAAACTACTTTGTATTAGAAAACAACAATTTTGTCGCCGCTGATAACAATAATGTACTTCCCTATTACAAAAGTACATCTGACCTATTCTATGTAGATGGTAATAAAATAAGAAATAAACAAGCCTTAGAAGAAGGAGAATATACCATTGAATTAGTTAGAGAAGAAAAAAATCACCATAAACCAATTATCTTTTATCAATCAAATAATAGTCAATCACTAATGGAAACAGGAAACTTACAAGATAAAAAAATAAAACTATCCTTAAGAGTATTAAAAACAGAAATCGAAATAGAAAAACTGGATAAAGATTCTAATTCCACAGAATCAAGTGGAGAAGCATCTTTAATTGGTGCAGTATTTGGGGTATATGATAAAAATGATAACGAAGTCGCAAGAATAACAATCGATGAATCCTATACAGGAAAAGTTACCAATCTTCCTCTAGGAACCTACTATATAAAAGAGATTACTGCTCCACCTGGATATCAATTAAATAACGAAGTATATGAAGTAACACTAACAGATAAAGACTATAAGATAAGTATTCCAATCATAAATGAAGTGATAAAAAAGAAAGTAATCATCTATAAAACTTATGATGAAAACAAAAAGATTCCAGAAGCAAATATTTCTTTTTCCTTCTACGATAAAGATGGCAATAAAGTCGCAACCATCACAACAGATGAAAATGGCAAAGCAGAAATCACCCTACCGTACGGAGAATATACAATAAAACAAGATAACACAACCGATGGTTACCATAAAGTAGAAGATATAAAAATTTCTGTTACAGATACGGAAGATGAAATAATTACTTTAACAGACTATAAAATAAAAGTTCCTAACACCAACACCAATATTATCCTTACCATTCTAGAATTTTTAATAAATTTATTAAATCTCTAAAAAAAATATTATGGTTAGGAACAATACTAGGACTCTATTGTATCATATGTCATAGTATCTATATAAAAAATGAAAATCAAATAAAAAATAGAAGTCCAGAAACATTAGAAGAGAAAGAAATAGTAAATAATAACGAAAATAGTACAGAAAATAAAGAGTCTAAAAAAGAAGAGCAAATTGCGACTTTAAAAATTAAAAAAATTGATCTAAATCAACCCTTATATAACAAAAATAGTGAGAAAAACAACGTAGAAGAAAATATCACCATACTAGAAGAATCAATTATGCCAGAAGAAGATAACAGTATTATCTTTCTAGCAGCTCACTCAGGAACAGGACCAAAAGCCTATTTTGATGATTTAGATCAATTAGAAATAAATGACCCAATAGAATTAATCTATCAAAATAAAACCTTACTCTATTATGTGACAGATATTTGGGAAGAAGATAAAAATGGTTATATTCATATAAATAAAACTAATAACAATCAATTAATATTAACAACCTGTAGTCCCACAAATAGTAAAAAACAATTGATTATTAGTAGTACAGAAAAAAATACTAGTGCAACCTAGTATTTTTATAGTTTATTCACAATAACTTCTAAAGCTTTCTCAAATTGTGTATCTGTAGTACCTAAATCAACATCAAAATCAGGTTGAATACCTTTAGCATCAATCCACTCACCCTTAGGAGTTAACCATTTTTCTGTTGTGTATTTAAAACTAGAACCATTTGATAAAGTATAAGCTTTTTGTACAGTACCTTTTCCATAAGTAACTTTTCCAACCAAAGTAGCGTCAACATAACTATCCTTAAAAGAAGACGCTAAAATCTCTGCAGCAGAAGCACTAGAAGAATCAATTAATATAACAATAGGATAGCTCCTAGAATCCTTCGTTTCATCTTTTACTTTTGACTTTTTACCTTTTGCTTCTATTTGATATAAAACATCACCTTTATCCATAAATAACTCTAATATTTTCTTAGTTTGATTTAGATGTCCTCCAGGGTTTGCTCGAACATCAACAATAAGCCCATCAATAGACTCTTCTTCCAAATCCAACAACTCCTCTTTAAACTGTTGATAAGTATTAGCCGCAAAAGAATCCAAAGACAAGTATCCAACATTGCCTTGTCCTTCATGATAAATCTTAGAAGAAACAGAAATCAAATCAACTTCTTGCCTAGTAACTTTTTTAACAAGACTCTCTTCTCCTCTAGAAATAGAAAGCTCTACTGTCGTACCAACCTCTCCTTCAATCATATTAGCTAAGTCATCCAAAGAAAGACCAGAAACACTCTTTCCATCAACTGCGAAAACGACATCTCCCTTTTGTATACCACTAGATTCTGCCGAAGAATGAAGAGTAACATCTAAAACAACAAACTGTCCTTGTTCATTCATACCAAATTGAATGCCAATACCTACATAACTACCATCCACAGTCTCTTGAAAATTAGTAGTAGTATCACGATCCATATATAAAGAATAAGGATCCCCTAAAGAAGAAACCATACCATCCACTGCCGCATCCAATAAATCATCAGAATTAACATCTTCATAATAAGTATCTAAAATATTATTATAAGTAAAAACTAACTCTTCCAAATCAGGAGATACTTTCTCTTCTTTTTTCGTCTCCTGAAAAAAAGAAAGACTACTACCGACAACAACACCAAAGGCAATAGAAACAATCATAATAAGTACCATCTCTATTGTATTAAAACCAGATCTACTCTCAACAATAATCTCCCTAACATCATCAGAATTCTCATAAGACAACTCTTTTATCTTAGAATAATTAGGTTTAATAAAGCGATTATTTTTACGTCTAAACATAACCATCACCCTTTATCTATTATTATCATACCAAAACAAAAAGTAGAAGTAAACAAAAGAAAAAAAGAAAACCAAATTGGTCTTCTCTACATTAATCGAATCTGAATTTGTGTTTCATTCTCTACATACTCTGTAACTTCTCCATTAGTAATTTCAATCAAAGTAGGTTGACTAATCTTCAACTCATCAATAGAAGAAACCTCCGGATTAGACGTATCAGAAACATAATTCTGATTAAATCTACTACTCATATCTACCGTATAAATAGGTAAATGTTCATCTAAAGATTCATAATTACTAACTAAACTAGTATAAGAAGAACGTAATTGTTCATCAGACATATCATAATAAAGTACATAATAATGATCGTCTTCCTTACTAAAACTATTACCAGCTAAAATCTTTTGATATTGAATAACAGCTTCTGTAGGGGTTGAATCATCAGTAGTAGTTGTAGTATCTCTTTCTAATAAATATACTGTTAAAAAGTAAAACAGAACGAATACTATTAAAATAGATACTAAAATAATTACTACTTTTTTAAATTCTGAAGAAAATGAACTAGAAACAGAATCTACTCTATCGTGCATTTTTCTTCGATATTGTCTATTATTATTTGCCATATTACCACCCAAAATGATTATATCATAAGAAAAAAAAGAGGTAAAGCTCTTTTATTTCATCGTTTGAACAACGCCAATCGATTGAGCCACCTCTACTAACTCTTCTTGATTCATTACATCACTAACCAAATAATATTCAATTCCATTCGTAGTCCAACTAAGCGAATTATCAGTCATAACACCAAGCGTATCCATAAGTTGATAAGGTTCTCCATAAGTTGGTATTACTGTAAATTCATCTAGAATATCAGCCGTCTCCTCTACTAATAAAAACGGTTTCTCTCCATCAAAAGTCATAATAATTCGTTCACCATTATCCATCGTAATCTTCTCTTCATTCGTAAGCTTCGTACCTGTTGGAACAAGTAGTGGATAAATACTCTCATCTAAACTAGAAGTCTCTTCTACCTGATCCTCATCCACAGAATAAGCTTCCATAACATTACTCAAAGAAAAATAATTCTTTTTAAATGTTGGAGAATAATCAATATCTTTAAAATTCATAGTCATACAAATAACAGAATCACTATTATAAACTTGAACTCTCTTTAGTTTTAATTTCTTACTTAAGAGAATCTTCTGTTTTACTAATTCTCTATTATTTGGATAATTAACAGTAGTAGTAAAAACATAAGAATCATCAGTTTCTTTAAATGTTCTATTATCATCATCCTTAATATCATCCACAATAGAAGCTAATAAATAAATCTGTGAATTACTATAAGGCCAATCACTCTGGAACTTAAAACTCTTATTTAAAGAAGGAGTTACAACATAGACACCATCATCATTCTTTAAAATGACTTGTGTATGATTATTTGCAGTATTTGTGAGACTAACTTTATAATAGTTATCCTCTTTAAAAGAGACTTCTACATTATAATTATACACATCATCATTGTTGACTACTTCTAACGTTCCTTCCACATAATAAGCTTTCGCATCATCCACTTTTTTACTAAAATCTTCTATAACATCTTCTTCTCCATACTTACCACAACCTGATAAGAACAGACAACAAATTAAAAAAACAAAGAATAACAGCTTTTTCATATTTCACCTCTAATCATATTCTACTAAACTCTATGAAAAGATTAAGAAATTATGCAAAAAAAAGAGGATAGTTTTTAACTACCCTCAGAAATTCTAACTTTAACTTGTTTTGTCTTAGGACTATAAGTAAGTCTGACATCAGATCGAACTACTTTAACATCAACTTCATGTTCACCAACACCGTAACCATCTAAGTCGATATAAGCAGCAATTGACGAAGCATCGACACTGTTAACAATATCAGCACTACCAGAAACAACGACTACTACCGAAGTATCTTCTGCCGACAATGCTTGAACAGTATAACCATCACCCAGATTTCTAAATTCAATGTTATCAACAGTAAATTCTTTAGAAATCGAGTTATCTACTTCAACCGATACCTTAACTGTCTTCTCACTAAGTTCTGTAATACCATTTGGTTTATTAATAGTAACATTAAATTCTTTATTACTATCTAATCCTTTAACATCTATTTCTACTTCAATTTCATCTAATTTTTCAACAGCAGCAGCTTCACCATAAACAGTAACAGAAGAAATATCAGTACTAATAGATTTAATTGCTTTACCAAATGCTAAATTACCAGTAGGAACAACAGTAATAGGTACTTCTTTACTTGGTGATGTAATAGTAATATGAGCATCTACAGTTGCTGGCACAATTTCAACATCCACAGTCTTACCTTCAGCATCATAAGCAACTAATGGAACATCTTTTAATGTAATCTCTCCAGCTTCTGGATTACTAATTTGATCTACATCAACCAAAGCACGAACTGTCGCAACTTGATCAAGTTTATATTGTGCACCCTTAATAATAACATCAGTTCTATCAAGTTCAACATCATCAATATATAACTTACTATCTAAATCATCTTGATGTAAGATATCAACAGTTAAACTTCTAGTCTCACTAACTTTTTCATAAATAGTAACAGTAACTTCAGATGGATCCAAACGATAATCTAGTGACTTAAGCATTTGTGAATACTTTAAAGTTACTTTATGATTACCAGTACCAAGGCCAGTTAAATCTACACTTACACCTTTAGAAGGAGCTTGTTTTGCTAAGAAGATATGTCTTCTTTGACCAATCAAAGTAATATCAACAGTCTCAGGTAATCCTTCTACAACATATAATTCTTCATTATAAACAGCAGTTACTGGTTGATCATATAACACTTCGGCATATTGATCTATCATTACACTAGATTCTTGGTCAATTAATACAAAGACACCAAACGCTAACAATAAACTAACCACAATAAGAGTAGATTTCTTTGAAGCAATACGATCAATATTTTTAGAATGTTCTTTAAAGAATTCTACAACTTTTAATATCAGTTTGGTTATGGGAGTAATTAACCATTTATCAAAGAATGAACCAATACGACGAAAGAATGCTTTAATACTCTTACTTATTCTCTTCATATATCTCTTCCTCATCTATTTCATCTTCATCAAATTCACCATCTTGTTTTGGTCTTAGTTCATCAATTAACATCATACGAACATCATCCAAAGTCAAGTTATATAGCATTTCTCCCTTTAATGCTATAGAAACTCTACCAGTCTCTTCAGAAACAACAATACAAATGGCATCTGTCTCTTCAGATAATCCTAAAGCAGCTCTATGTCTAGTACCAAGTCTACGATTTAATTTAGGACTACTACTGGTTGGAAATACTGCCCCAGCACAAGTAATTCTATCTCCTTGAATAATAACTCCACCATCATGAAGTGGGTTACCTTCATAGAAAATAGCAATCAATAAATCACTAGACAAATCTGCATATATCTTTTTAGCTTTTTCGATATAATTTCCTAAACTTATATCACGCTCTAAAACAATTAACGCACCAATACGTTCTTTTCTCATATAGTCAACAGCATTAACAATCTCATATACTAGATGTTCTCTCTCATCAACCGTTAGTACTTTATGCCGTCCTAACAACTGACTACGTCCTAATTGCTCCAGTATAGTACGAATTTCAGGTTGGAAAATAACAATTAAAGCAATAGGTCCCCATTGAATTACATAATCAAGTAAAACACCTATCGTAGTAAATCCTAACCATCCACTAACTAGTTTTAAAGCAATAACGATAACTACTCCCTTAAAAATCAAAGAAAGTTTTACGTTGTTTTTAATATTTTTAAGTATAAAATAGAAGATAAACCATACAAGACAGATATCTCCAAGTTTTCTCAGTATAGATATAATATCTGTAACTGTTATTGTCATCAAATCCCTCCATGTTCCTATAATATTATATAAAATTTCTCAAGAATAGTAAAGGGCATTACTGATTCGCAGTATGAGAACCTTGTGTTGTATTATTGTTTTCACTATTAGAAATAACACTATTAAGAGGAACATTACTAATACTAGCATTCCCTACATTTCCAACAGACTGAAATGGATTCTCTTTAATAGCACTTTTAGCATCCGAAGAAACATAAACACCTGTCCCATTTCCTTCTTCAACAAGATGTACATGAGACAAGTCTTCCTCATTTTTCTTTTCTTGTTCTTTTTGTTTTATGGTTCCTTCTGCCAAATATCCAATACAAGCAGAAATACCAATAACAGAAATTACCACAACTACAATATATAAAGGGCCAGATAAGAAATCTCGAAAAAACGAAATTACAACATCCACTATACCACCCCTATTCTTAATAACCATGATAACATTTTTTTGTCGAAAACACAACCTCATAACCAAGATTTATAAAAGAAAAAAACATAATTACAAACAAAAACTCGAAACAAAATTTCGAGTTTAATATTAACCTGGTGCCGATTAAAGGACTTGAACCTTCGACCTCCGCATTACGAATGCGCTGCTCTACCAACTGAGCTAAATCGGCAAAATAAAAAGATACAAATTAATTGTATCACTTTTATCTTTAGTTGCAAACTTATTTCTTAATTTTTTACCTTATTTTGATTCGATATGGTTAAATAAAATACCAATATTAATTAATCCACAAATTCCAACTAAACTATAGATAAGTCTACTAAATAAAGATCCTACTCCAAAAATTGTATCTATCAAGTTGAAATCTAAAATACCAATAAGACCCCAGTTAATAGCACCTATAATAGTAAAAACTAATAATATTTTTTGTACTGTTTCCATATAATCCCTCCTATCTATAGAATGAACAAAATAGGAAGAATTATACATACTTTTTATTCTATATTCTTCTAACAGCTAATACGGAAGTACCTGATCCACGAGTCCATGCTGCAACATCACTAGCAATAACACCTTGCCTAGGGTTAGTAGCATGAATCATCTGACCATTACCAACATAAATAGCTGAGTGTGTAATTGTACCATTAGCATATCCCCAAAGTAAAATATCTCCAGGTTGTGCATTTTCATAACTAACAGCTACACCATCATATAACTGTGTAGAAGTACTTCTACTAATACTAATACCAATTCTACTATATAAGTATTGAACAAATCCACTACAGTCAAATCCCGCAGGTGTATTACCTCCTGCCATATAAGGACTACCAATTAATGAATAAGCAAGTTCAACCATGGCATTAACATCACCAGTCGCTACATAATCATCCTGATAACTAACCTCATTATCAACAACAGGTGTAGTAACTTCTACCGGTTTCACTTCATCCTCAACAACAACAGAATAAGTAGCACTAGAGGCATTACCATACTTATCTACTGCTTTTACAGTAACTTGATAAGTACCAGCAACTTCACTATTAACGTTACTTTCAACTGTATAATAGTTAGTATCCACTTCTTCATTAACAATTTCTTTTTGTTGATAATCAATTTCTCCATCTACTTGGTCTGAAACAGAAGCTAAGTTACTTAACATATCAAAAGACTCTCCAGTAGTTAACGAAATAGTCTCATTTTTTAACTCGATTGCTGGTGCAATCGTATCTTTAACTTCTACTACTAAAGAAACATCTTTAACAACGTTATCTTTTTCAACTTCTACAACAATTTCTTGTTCTCCAACCTTTGTAGTATCAATATCTTGTTTAATAGATACAATCTCTCCATCAATATTATCAACAACAGTACGGATATCATAGTTAGGACTACCATACTCTATAACAGCACTATCAGCTACTTTAACATTAATACTATCATAGACCTTATGATACTCATATCCATAACAAAAAACTAAACTAATAAAAATAAACATCGTCGTAAAAAGTAACTTACTTTTCGACGGTATATTTTCTAAATTCATACATAATCTCCCCCTGAGATAGAACATATTATAACAAATTTTCCAATCTTTGTCAAAATTAATCACCTTCATTCAAGCAATTACGTTATTTTAAAAGGATATGAAACTACTTCATATCCTGATATTCTTGAGCTAAAAGTTGTTGTTTTTGCATGATTTTTTGTCCTTCTGACTTTTCTAAAGAATACCACCCTTTACGAAACATCAACTCATAAACTTCTCTTTGCAAAGTTTGTAACTCTAAGAAAACTTGCTTATGTTTCTCATACAGACTCTCATTACTAGCTTCAGTCATTGCTATGACATAATTCTTTGACATTTCTTTTAAACAAGAAAGTAAAGAAGTAATATAATCTTTATCATTACAACATATTCCTGTAGGAACTTCTACTTTAGGATTACTTATTTGATTATTCATTACTTTGCACCTCCTAAAATAGATAATACGATATTTAAATTTTGATCAAATAAAGTTAGCGCTTTATTCATAACAGAAACTATTTCTTGGTCCCCTACTTGATTTACTGAGTTTTTCATTTGTTTATAAGCTCCATAATTCCACTGAAACATATCAGATAAATAATCCAAATCTTTTCCAGTTAAAATACCACTAGGAACTTCCATATATTGTATATTATTCATATCATTCCTCCTAGTTATATTGTGTAACAGAAAACACTATTTTAAACAAAAAGAAGACATTTCTGTCTTTATAAATATTTTTCCATCTTCTTTTGGGCTTTTTCTTGAAACTTTAAAAACTCCTTAGCTAACTTGATATGATCTTTATTAATATCATCACTAGCTCCTTTAATACGTTTTTCCATCTCAATAACTCCCATAGATATTCCTTGAATAAGTAAATCAGCAATTGCTGGATCACTATTATCAGTAAGTACTTCTTTCATAATTCCCATAGAAGACATCATCTTAGCGATACTCCCCTCTTCTTCTGGAGTCATATTACAAGAAATCAAAACTTCTTTCGCTTTTTCTTCAAAAGAAGAATATCCTTCAAAAATTCCCTCTACATCATCTGTAATTTTATTATCTTTTCCCTTCAAATTCTCCATTAACTTTTGTGTTGAATATCTACCCATCGCTGCATCTTTATAAATTTTTTCAATTAATGTA
>CAJLUG010000009.1 GCA_905209745.1 uncultured Mycoplasma sp. | reverse complement strand
GTTGACTACGTAATCCAGCAAGACTATATCTAGGAGCAGTAATAGTAAAGTTTTTAGGAGCATCACTAGGTATAGGAAGTAAATAATTAGCAGTAGGAGTTTCAGAATTATTAATATCAGTCATAAATAATCCCATAGCAGTAATTAAATAATCACCGTCACTCATACTACGATATAAGTCATTATTGTTATTATCTAATTCACTAATACCATTAAGAAGAGAAGTCTTAAACATACTACGAGCATATTCAGTAAGTTTAGGAGTTCCATTTCCAATTCTTCTAAATAATCCATAATTAATTATATTACCATTACTATCTCTATGTTCAATAAGTAAATTACTATAATCATATTGATGACTAGCAAACTTTTGTTTAGCATAAGCTTCCACCATAGCATTTTGTTCTTCAACAGTAGATTTATCATCATTAATAATTTTAGCAATATTAGTAATAAAACTTCTATTAATAACATCAGAACTTAAATTACCTTCAGGATTACGAGAATTAAGTTCAACAGGAATATAAATAATATCTTTAAAGACATCAGCCATTTGATATATAATAGAAGTATCACCTCTATTAATAAAACTATCAGGCATTTTAGTTCCTTTATCTTTTTTAAGTGCTTCTACATATTTATTATAATTATCGACTGTATGATTAATAACATTAGCAAAATTGATAAGATTATTAGCCATAGCAACACGACCAATCTTAGCAATAGCTAAATTAAAACTAGCTTGATTAATATCTGGAAATATTTCTTTAAAAGCATCATATAAATAAAGATTAGCATGAGGAGTATTTTTATATCTATCATATATACGAAACTTTTCACGAGCAGTAGGAACACGATTAGTAATAATATTATTCTTAACATTATTATAAAAAGTATTTTGTAAAATAGTACGAGAATCAGTATTAGGATTAGTTACACGAGCACGAACATAACTATTATCATTAGAATCAGTTTGAATATAAGTTTCAATTTTAGATATAATAGGTTTATTAAACACCATCATATACTTATTAGCAAATACTTTATTTTTGCTAAGTAAATCATGTAATTGAATTAAACATTCACAATTTGGAATAGTTTCAGATATACGTTTAAGACTAGCTATAAAATTATCTACATTACTAGTATCAGCACTAGCATATAATATTTTAGATAAATAATTAGCATCAGAAAAAGTAACAACTCCTAATTCATTATTAGTATCAAAAGGATAACTTCCATTATCAAGTTGAGAAGCAGCAGTAAGTTTAGGTAAACTTGCAAGATGATATTTAATAATTTCTTCTACGTGTTTATTAAAATCTTTAACTTCACCAATACTTAAATTCCAAAGTTGAGTCATTAAATCAATACCATCATCTATACTATTTTCATCTCCTTCAGTAGAAGTTTCATCAAGGTATCCACCTAATTCTTCATAATCAGTAATTTGATATAATTCATCTCTTTTAATAAGTTTAGCAACATTTTTATTATTAAAAAGAGCTTCATTAAATTCAGTATTAGTTAATGAACGTAGTAATGCACCATAATTAAAATCTTGAGCATCACCATATTTACGAAGAAATGCTCCAAGACCATTAATTTTAATAGCAGGGTTTGGATTATTAATAAAACTATTAAGTTCATTATTTTTAGCTTCATCACTTCCGGCTAATTTTTTAGCGCGTTTAAGTCCAGCATTAATAACAGTTTCATTAGTACGTTTTTTAATTTCATTAAAATTTAATGGAGCACCATTATATAGAAAATTAAAACTAAGTTTATTCATAATATCAGCCATATAAGTAATAGCTGTATCTCTAGCTTTAATTGTACTAAACAAACCACGTTCTTCTTTTTCAGCAACAGAAGCTATATCATCCATATTACGAAGTTTAATAGCTCTAGCTTCAAGAAGAGCATTATAAGCTTGTCTTCCAGAAGTTTTAACATTAATACCTTTATCAGCTATAATCTTCTTAAAGATTGGGTCTTCCACCATAGCTATAAGACTATAATAATCAGCATTATTAGAACCATGTTCTTTAATAATAACATTATTAAGATTATTATATCCTACAAGTTTAATATTTCCACAACTCATAAGTTTATATTTAAGTTTAAATTCATTAATAGTAATACCTCTATGACTAATGTAAAGTAAAATTTAATTACATCGTCATAGAGGTGGTTTTCTTTCGTTTTAAGCGACTTTTATATTTGCTCGATTAATTCTACATACAGCTAAAACTGATGCGCCCTGTGTCAAGCAAAGTGGCAAATTCGGGCTGTTGGTCTATTGGTAAACGGCTAGTTAATTCAGCCATATTTGACACCATATTATCATCAACACTACTAAACATATCAAGTCCATCATTAAGATTATCATTATTATAATTATAATCTTGACTACTATCTTCATTAGGGTTTTCAATTTGTTCTGTATTAACAGTTTCTTCTTCAAATTGAAAACTTCCTTGAATAACCTCTTGATTACTTTCTTTAGGTATTTTCTTAATAGCTTTATAAGCATCTCTAGCAGCAGCTAATAAACTATCTTCATTAATTTTAATACCTAACATATCAGCAATAACTTCAAGAAGTCTACTAAATAAAGTCTTACGTTTATTAACTTTTCTATTATCATATTTAATTTCATTAAGTGCAGTCATAAGAGCATTACTAGTAATACTTTCAACTAGAAATTCTTCAAGAGCTTCACTTGTATTAAAGTTCTCAAACAGATAAGGTTTAAGTCTTTCTTTAGTAGAATCATCTTGAGTATCAAGCCAAGCTTTAAATTTATCATATATAGGTTTAACTAAAGCAAGAGCTTGTTCAGTATTATATTTAGTATAAAGTTGTCTATGTAAACTTTCATGAAGTATAATATTAACAACTCGATAAACTCTTTGACCAGCAATAGCAGAACTATTAAGTTCAATTGTATCAGTATCACGATGATAAACAGCATTAACTTGATTACCATTATTATCAGTAATACTATCTACAACTTGAATATTCTTAGGTAATATACCAATCTTTTGAAGAGAATCAATATAATCAATAGCGGTTTGGTCATTAGCAAAATACTTTTTAAGTCCACGAGTTAAATTTTTAGCAGTTATAGCAGATTCAAAAGCATTAAAATTAATAGCATTAAGAGTATCATCTAACATGAACTCTGATAGCTGTTCAGGTATTGCTCCATCCTCCACGGGGGGTCTACCCTCAAGTTCATAAGTAATATCAAGTTTAGAATGAATATCTATTTGCCAATTACCAGCAGTTTCATTAGTATTAGTATTAGCTAATTTAGTTCTAACTAAACCATTACTAATAATAAAATCTTGATAACTATTATAACTATAAGTTTTACCATCAATATTTATAATAGTTTTACCATTTTCACGATAAATATATTTATTAGTTTTATCATTAGTTTTTGTACTATCATTAATAAAATCTTTACTAATAGCAAATTGGGCATAGTTAAACATTTCATCAATAACAGGACGAAGAGCATTATCTAATTCATCAATAGTACTAGCATTAATACCATAACTTTTACCTATTTTAAAAGCACTATTAACAACATAAGGAGAATTAATAATAATATTACGTTTATAATTACCAGCATCAGAATTAATAGTAAAAGCATAATCTTTACCATTAAAATGTGCACCTTTAACATAAAAACCTATATTAGTAGGATTAATACTAATTTGAAGTCCATTATTTCTATCTCCGTTAATAAGTTTATTATTTCCAAATATATCTCCAAGACTTTGTTTAAGTTCACCAAAACTTATTTTACCACTAATATAATCTCTACAAAGATTATTAACTTCATTCTTAATAGAATTAATAATACGTTTAGCATCACCTTTAAGTAGATTACTATTTAATGGAACTTGTTTACAAAAAGCATATAAAGAAGTACCATCACTACTTGGAATACTAATAACAGGCATACCATTAGTAGTAAGATTTTCAATAATAGTAGGTTTACTTTCTCCATTAAGATATACTTGACCTTGTACAACTACACCAAGTTTGTTAATATCTTCGTTATAATTAACTACTGTTTCTTGTACATCATTCCATTCGCCATTAGCATCATCAATAGTATTAAGAACTCCATATTTAACATTAACAGCTTTAATCTTACCTTTAAAGTCACCTTTAACTATTGTAATAGCTTGGTCATAACTATTAAGAAGATTATTAAACCAACGATTAATACTAGCTTCATGACTATTCTCATAAGGTTGATTAAATATATATTTAGTAAGATTAACAAGATGTCCAGCTAAATCAAAACTTGCAACAGGAGTAGTAAAGTTTTTAACAATATCAGGATATTTAACTTCAAATTCTTTAAATAAAGTATCAAGTTCTTTATTTGTAACTTCTTCTTTAACGGCAAGTTCATATAAATGACCAATAAATTCTTCATCAAATCTGTCACCGTCAAGAATACTAATTAAAGCATCTTTAAGTGGAGAAATAACTTGACCATTTTCAGCATGAATATTATATTTCCAACCTTGATTAACCATATCATAATTACCAAACTTATCAATATTTGGAACTCCTATATAACCAATAATTGTATCATTAGCAAATATATCAATACGTTTAAGTTTAACATTATATATGGCTTCTAAATAATCACCTTGTTTAATACTAGTAAATGCTTTAACATTTTCATTCTCTACTATATACTTAAGATTAACATTATTAGTATGTTCAACTTGAAGTCTTTCAAGACGTTCTTTAGCAATACCGTCAACGTATTGAACAAATTGTCTAGCATTAAGTTTTTTAATAGTTGATTCATCAGTAGCACGATATTTGCCTTGATTATTAGTGCTGGCGTAAAGATAGTTTTTTATTTGATTAAACAAGTAATTTTTAATAATTTTATTACCTGTAATACTATCTATATATTCAACTAATTGACCAATACTAAGATAGACTTTACCATTAACAATTTTACCTCTAGTATTACCTTCACTATCAACACTATTAGCAAAATCATTCATAACAGCTTCTATATTGCGTTCATTACCTGTAACAGTGGCATAAGTAGCATTAAGTAATAAACGTCTAGTGCTATCATCTTGAACAGAACTATATAAACTACCTCCTGTAAGACCGTCAATAATATTATTAACTATGTCAGTAGCTTCCGTTTGTTCAAATCCAGCTTGACTAAGTTTATCAATAATAGATTGTCTGGCATTAAGTAAATCACTACTAGTAGATTCATGTCCTAAAGAATCTTCTAAATCAGCTATACTTTCATAAACCAAATCAGTACCTATTTGACCACGTTCAAAATCATCATCTGGAAGAGTATTATTAACTTCAGGTTTAGGAGTACTAATAGGTTCTTGAGAAATTGGTTGTTCAGTTTGAGATTGAGGTTGTTCAGTATTAGTAGGCTCACTAGGAACCGCTTCGCTTCGCTCCGCTATACTCCCCGTGGAGGATGAAGATGAGTTAGTATCATCTACATCAGTTTCATTAACTTCATTAACATCAGGATTAACAGGAGCAACTTCTTCCTCTTTAGGAGCATTATTAACATTGTTTTCAATTTCTGCAATTTCAGCTAATTGTTCTAATGTAGTTTTAAGATGTTCATTACCTTTAGAACTTAAATCAAGTGCAGCATAAGCATCTCGAATAACTTTATCTATATTAGGTTTATTACCATTATTAGCATCTTTAATAACAGAATTAACATATTCTTTACCATATTGTTTATAAGCATTACGTAAATCGTCCATAGCTTTATTAACAATCCTTTTACGATTATTATCAAAGAAATTATTAAGATAAGTTATACGAGATTTAATATTATCATCAGATAGATTAAGTTGATTTTTATTAACTTCAACATTAATCTCAGCATTAACAACTTCTGCTAAATCTTTAAATACTTCATTATATTGTTTTTGAAGTTGAATAGCTGATTGAACATCATTTTTATTTTCAATATCAATAGATGTATAAAGTTTATTAATAGCATCTAGACGTTCATTTAATTGAGCAATACGTTCTTGTTTAACAGAATTATTAATTGCTGCATTATCTTGTATAGTTTTAATATCTCTTTGAATACTATCAATAATATGTTGATAAATACCATTCTTTGCAGAATTAATATCAATATCTTCAATATGATTATTTGTAATATCTTGATTTAAAACATCATTAGCCCAATTAAGAAGATTATTATAATTTTCTTGACGATTACGAGCATGAACCATTTGGGTAGCTATAATACGACCAACTTCAAATCCGCCACCAAGTCTATTAACTTTATTTAAAGTAGTATTATATTCATTTTTAAGATTATTAATTTCAGTTTTAAATCTATTAATAAGTTCACTACTTTCTTGTTGTTGTAATCCAAGTTTATTAGTAATACTATCATTAAATTCTTTACTATTAATAGAACTTTCAAGAAGTCCTAAATTACCAGCGTTCATAGAATTAATAATAATATTATCCATATATTCTTTTTCAGCTATACTACGAAGTTCTTCTTCAGTACCAGCAATAATATCTGGATTAACTTGATTACCATTTTCATCAGTAATAGTTATAAATGGATTTTTACCATTAGCAATACTATTAAGTCTTTCTTGATATGCTTGAAAAGTAGCAGTACGACCAAGAATTTCGTTTTCTCTTTGTTTTTCAGCAGAAGTCCAATCTTTATCAAGACGTTTATTAATAAACTCTCCAGCTTTATTCATAACACTACTAAAAGTAACACCACCAAGAGCACCCCAAAATGCTTGCTCCCATAACATTGGGTCTTGAAGATAATCTTTAATAGTTTGTTGAGGAATATCTTTATCAAATACTTTTTTACCATTATATAAACCATCTTGACTAGCTATATAATTAATAGCTTCTTCAACACCTTCAGTCCATTCAGCTCTAACACCATGAAGAATATCATTACCCACATCTTTTAATGTACTAGTAATAGCTTGTTTAGTAGTTTTATTACTTAAAGCATTAGTAATTGCAGCGGCATCATCAATATTACTATTAAATGCAATATTTAAATTTCTAAGTCTGGAACTAGTTGTATTACCACTTAAAGCATTTTTCCATAAGTTCTTTAAACTATAAACTTGCCATACATCAAAAAGAACATTAGCCCAATCTTCAGCAAAAGTAATATCAGCACTATTTTTAGCAATATCTTTAGCTACTTCTTCATCAGACATATCTTTATATTTAGGATTATTATTATAAAACTCTTCTCTTTGTTTATCATTCATATTAGCAAGTTGAGTTTTAGAATAATCTTCAATATCATTATAAGTTTGTCTAGCTTCTTGATAATTTTCAAGATAACGAGAAGGAACTCCAATAGCAGTAGCTTCTGCTATTCTACTAGTAATTGCTCTACTCTTTTGCGTCATATTAATAGCATTAGCCATTTTATTAGCTAATTTATTAAACTTTATACCTTTACCTAATAAAGAAACACCTTTAGCAAGACCTGTACTAGGAACCATAAGAGTTAAAGAACTAGCTATACTAGGAGCATTACTAGCCCACCAAGCAAAATCTCCAATATCAAAAGCAGCATTAGGATTTTCTCTATATATAGCTAAACGTTCATTAATAGATTCTTTTAAAGATTCAAGTTCAGAACTTATTTCAGATTGATAATCATTAGGACTATTACTAACCATATTATAGAAAGCATCAGCTAAATCTGCAAAACCAATAGCTGTACCAACAGTAATTTCATTACCAATCTGTCCAATCATTCTTAATCCTTGTTCCCAATTACTTTGATTAACAGCACGTTCTTTATCAAGTTTTTCTGGGTCATCAACAGGATTAACATAAACATCATAAGGAGCATATTTATCTATATCATATTGATTAAGATTATATGATTGCCCAGCAATACGACTAAATAAATGACCACGACCCCGGTCACTAATAGAAGTGCCAGGGTTGTAATCAACTAAAGTAGGAGGCTGTATAGCCCCCTTTTTAGTTTTAGGATTATATTCAGGATTAGGTGTTTTATTACCACCTTGTAGAAACTTTAATACATCCATATTAATATAGATTATTAGTTAATTCATCATAGTAATATTGAATAACATAAGGGTCTGAACTACCACTAAGTTGAGCAAGTTTAGTAGCAACATTTTGTTGAATAGCTTTAACAGCATTTTCATCTACTGTCATTCCAGCTTTAACAGCAGTTACAGTTTGTTCCCATTGAGATAAATTATCTACAATATCAACAGCATTTTCTTTACTTACTAAACCAATAGTTTGATTATTAGTAGAATTAATTAAATTAAAACCTTCACCATTGGGTACTAATTTAAATTTATCAATTCCAGTAAATGCAGCATTATTAGTAAGAGAAATAGGTCTATTAGCATTATAGTAATTTTCTACTTTACCGGCAGCTCTCCAACTAGTATCTTGATTCCAAGATTGAATAATAGAACTATCAATAGCACCACTACCTACAAGTAAAGTAATAGGTTCTCTTTTAAGTTTACCTTCTGTATCATAATAACCTGCAATATTAATTTGAACTCCAACATCACCAGTTTTTGGGTCACGAACAATAGTAGGAGTAATTTCATTTTCTTTAGCACTTCTAAGATAAGCTGTATAAGCTTTTCTATCTTCAGAAGACATAGGCTCAAATATTCCATTTTCACTAGTAATATAAGATTCTCCTTGAGTTAAATCAATACCAGCTTTAATAGCAGACATAGCTTGTTCTTCTAATTGTTTCTTTTGAGCAGAATACTTACTAGCAGCTTCTGGATTAGAACTCATAACAAAATTAAGTTCAGCAAGTTCAGGAGTCATTGCAGATATACCAATAGTAGAAGAAGTTATTTTGCCACCATCAAGAACAGCATCATTTTTAAATTTAAGAGAATCAACATAATTAACTAAACCAATATAAGGTTCTTTATTGCCTGTTGGTAATCCAGCATGATGTTCTTCACCATTAGAGTCAACTCGAACAAATTTATCACCGTAACCAAAAAATCTAGTCTTAGCAGAATTAAGAAAAGCATTTAAAGGATTTCTAGTATCTTCAGCTTCTTTAACAGCTTTACCAAAACTATAAATAGATTTATGATAATCTTTTGGTAATTCAGCATATCTATAACCATTACCATCAGAGCCAAATCTTACTCCAAGACTAGCAGCTTTTTTCTCTCCACCAAGAGCATTAATAAACGAATTATAAACATCATCATTATTAAAATATTGTCTAATAGAACTACTATCTCCAAATATCTGATTAACATATTTACTATATGTATCAGAATATTTATTATTAGGCAAATCACTTAAACTAATAATAGAATTATATGTATCAAATCCGTCAATGCTATCTTGCGATTTACCAACTTTAAGACTATTAATATATTCTTGATTATCAATAATATCATTAAGATAACTTAAAGCATAGGCTCTATCAGATGGATTAGTAATATTAGTCATAATACTAGTTCTAATATCATCTGGATTAGCAGTACTTAAATTAATATTAATATCAGGATTATATTTACTAAGCAATCCAGCTATTGATTGTCTATTACTAGTAATTTCAGCTTGAGCCTTAGCAGGCATAAAATTATCAATACGAACAGGAGTACCTTTATAGGTTAAATTATCAATAGCTTGTTTTCTTTGAGCACTACTTCCAAAACCAGCTTGTTTAGATAAAGCTAATTGAGCTTTCCATGCTTCACCATAAGTAGTATTACTATCTTGATTATAAAAAGTTGCAGCATTATAGAAAGGGTCAATACGTTTAGCAAGATATTGTTCAGGAGTAAGTAGAATACCATTTTTATCTGTTATATCAGGATTACTACCATTTTGGTCATATTTCCATTTAGCAATCTTATAATCTTGTTCAAGACTAGCTTTAGCTCCAGGAGTATTTTCAATAACAGCTTTAACAGCTTCAGCAAGTTTAGCTTTACTTAATCTTTGCCAATCACCTTTAGTATGAGAATAAATCTCTCCTGTAACAGATTTAGTAATATCATCAGTAACTTTTCCATTAGCATCAAGCCATCTTGTTTGACTACCACCGCCTTGTTCTTTAGCAGCCCATTGAAGTGCTTGATTAAGTATCTGATTCATAGGAATTTCAGAAACTTCTTTATCAATAGGAGTCCATTTACTTCCACCAATAACATTACCATTCTTATCAGTTATATCTTGATAATTATATTTATTAACAGTACGATAATAATTCTTATAATCTTCAGATAAATCAGTACGTTTATCAAGATTATCCATATATGCTTTATAATCTTGTTGAGCACGTAAACGACCAATCATTCCAGGACTTGAAGTTATATCTCCATAAGTTCCAACTATATCATCAAGACTAGAATAAGCATTACCATATTGCATATTTTCGGTAAGTGCATTACGAACTTTATTAAGTTGTTCTTGACGCCAAGCATCTTCAGCTTCATTTAAATCTAATTGAGCAAGTTGAGCATCAATTTGAGATTTAGTTTGAATAGCTTGTTGATGACCTTGTTCAAGAGTATTATAAGTTCTAGCTAAGACATTTAAGTCAATAGGATTAACTTGTTGTCTAAAAGTAGGAGTATAAAAGTTTATCGGCATGATTGTTTTCCTCCAAGTTTTCTACGTTTACGAATAATAAATTCATCATAATCAACTCCAGCATCTCGCATAATTCTATCATCTACATTAGGAGCAGATGCCCTCATAGCACCAATAGTATTATTTAAAGCTTTACGATTTTCATATCTACTAATCATATCTTGAATACCAGCATTAATTCCACTAAATAAATTATTAATATTAGTTACTTTAGCTTCTCTAATACCATTATCAAATGCTGCTTTTCTATCTATATATTGATTGTATTGTTGAGCATTAAATTGACGAACACTTTGCTGATTACGTTTATCTTGATTAATAAGATTAGTTTCTATATTTTCTTTATTACCATAAAGTTCATTAGCAGCTTGACCAGCAGCATTACGAACTCGTTGTTTACGAGCTAAACTAACACGACTACTGGCAGTATTAGAATCAATATCACGATAAGCCTCAAATTTATCTTCTCTAATTCTATCAAGTTGAGGATTAATATTATATTTAGTTTTAAGTTTACTAGCACTAATAAGAGTAGGTTGACCTGGACCTCTCATTTTATTAATAGCTCTTCTACTAGCAAAATAGCTAGCTAAACTACCAGCTACATTACTACCTAGTCCAATCCAATCAGCAGTAGTAAGATTTTTAAATTTACCTTGTCCTTTATCATCAGAATATTTTGTTCCTTTAGCAGGAGTACTAGTAGAAACAGGTAAAGTAGTAGGAATACTAGCTTTTACTTTAGGTAGATTACGATTATAAACAGCAGTAGGAGGAGTTTTAGTAGGAACAGATTGAGTTGATTGACTTGACTTACTTCGTCCTCTACGGGGGGTCTTCCCGCTAGATTTAGTTGCAGATAAACTTGGAATATTAGTATTATCAACAGTTATATTTTTATTATTGCCATGACTCCAACCTGCTCTAACTAAACCACTAGTAATTCCAGCACCATCTTCAAATAAAGGAAGTCTACGTTCTGCATAATATTGAGGACGACGATTTCCATTATCAATATTAGATTTATTAGTATTATTATTTGTAGTATTATTTGTAGTATTATTTTTAGACCATCTACCATTCCTAAAAGTATAATCACTACCAACAATAGTTTCTCCTCTAGCAGATTTATTAATAGGATAAGCAGAAGTTCTATTAATAGTTCTATTAGTTATAGGAATATAAGCTCCAATTTTTTCATCATATTCCCAAGTTCTTCCGTGACGATTAATTCGAGTTCCACCAACAGCAAATTTATCGCGTAGACCCCCCGTAGAGGATGGAGAATGAATTAATCCATTCTTAACATTACCACTAATACTTACAATCATATTTTTTCCTCCAAGTTTTCTAGATTTACGACTATAACCTTTGGTATATTTACCAAAATGGTCACGAGTATAAGGTATTCCTTTAAATTTATCTGAATTAACATCTACTATATCAATAACTTCAAAACCTTGTTTTCCAACATCACCTGTAAAAATAAAATGTTGATAAGGATTTCCTTCATTTCGACTACTTTTAACTAGTTTTTCACTAGTTATAACATTATATTTTTTATGTTCTGGATGAATACCTTTAGATTCAATATATTCTTTTAATTCATCATCAGTAATTCCATTTTTTGCAATTTCTTTATTAATTGCTTTACGATATTGTTTATTAAATTGTTTTTCAACATATTTTCTATAATTTTTAGAAAGCAATTTACCAAGTTTATTATTAACATTATTATAATAAATAGCTTTAACTTCATCCTCAGGTATTTTATCTATGGTTTGATAATCAGTAAAATTATCATCTATATAATCAAGTATTTTATAATCTTTATCATCATAACGTATAGAATAAGTAGAACTATTAATTCCTCTTTTTCGAGCTATATCATAAGCATATTGTAGTTCTAAATAACCATTAGGATTATAAGAATCTGTATTACTAACTTCACGAGCTATAGTATTATTAATATAATCTTGTTTAATATCACCAGTTATTTGATAACTAGGTTTATATTTTATATTAGGGTCATTAATAATTTTTTTGATTTTATTTGCAATATAATCGCTATAAACTGATTTATTTATTTTATTAACTTTAGAAACAATATCTTTATATGGAATTGTTTTATTTTTACTTAATTCAGTTCTAGCACTCTTACCATATCGAAGTAAATACGGAAGTTCATAATCTGCATAAAGTCTACTTCTTTTAGAATTATCAAAACCAAAATCAGCATTTTTAACCCAATTTTCTCTATTACCTTCAAATTTAATAGGGCGTCTAACAGATACTACAAATCCATCTTTTTCATATTTATGATTAGCCTTTGCATATCCAATACCAGTATTTAAACTATTGGAAGAATAAATAGTACCTTCTCCATTATATGAAGAATTAAATCCAGCTCTACCAGCTCCTGTATCTGGAGCATAAGTTGAAGCATAATATTTAGCTCTATTTTCAGCAGTAGGCTCAATACCATTTCTTCTAAGTATATTATTTATATTTTCTTCATTACCTGTTTCGTGTACACCTCTAATAAAAGTATTATGTTCTAATAATCTATCTTTAATAAGTTTATCAGCTTGTTTAGGATTCTTTGCAGCAGATAAAGGAATAGGTTCATAACCATAACGAGCATTCCATTTATTAAAAGTTTTAAGAAAAGCTCTTGTATCATCAATATTAGT